>DNPJ01000103.1:1491-2609 GCA_003501485.1 Bacillota bacterium | reverse complement strand
GCAAATATAAAAATCCTTTAATTTGTGATAAAGAAAATTTATTGCTTTGCTCAAAATTGTTGCAAAAAGTTGAGATTAGTTTTGGTAGTTATGAACAAGGATTAAGCAATGCAGATAAAAATACGTTTATTTATTTTGACCCACCTTATCGCCCACTTATTGAGAATAATTCATTTGTCAGTTATGATAAATCTGGTTTTGATGATAGTGACCAAATCAAACTCGCTGAAAATTTTAAAGATTTAGATAAAAAGGATTGTTTGCTTATGCTTTCAAATTCTGATCCTAAAAACTCAAATGAAAATGATAACTTTTTTGATGACCTATATAATGGCTTTGAAATCGAAAGAGTTTATGCAAAAAGAATGATAAATTGCCAAGCAAGTAAGCGTGGCGATATAACAGAAATTGTTGTAATGAATTACAAAAGGAGAAAATAATGGAAAGTGAAATAAATAAATTATCACAAGAAGAACGAGATAAACAAGAATTAGAAAACTTAAAGCAAGGATATGCTCATTGTAAAGAAATATATAATATTCAAAGAGAAAGATTTAAAGCTTCAGATGAAAAATTAAACATGCTACTCGTGTTTAATGCTGCAATTCTGGCATTATTAATAACAATTATACCATTCAATCAATTGTCATGTTGTCTAAAAACTTTAATGTATACATTTTTAATTTTATTTGGTTTAAGTATGTTGATTACATTAATATCAATAATTTGCGGACTATATCCTAGAAAAACTACTTTTATTGACAATAATAATTATATTAATGATGAGTTTTATCAATGTACCAATGTTGAATTTTTTGGGAAAATGATAGGACAATTTACTCTTTATAACAATGATATGAGTAAAAAAGCTGAACAAAAGCATTTCTTCAATAAAATCGCAATGATATCTACAACTATAAACATATTATTAATGTTTGTATTGATAATAATAAAAATCATATAAAAGGAAGAATATTTGAATGAACAAAAACAACGCAAATAATAGTAACAAAAAGACAATTTCAAAAATTAGCAACGAAATTTTTTCTCCAAATAATGTTACTATAACAACTAATACTCGTAGTGATAATAAAATTAAAAATATAAAAATAACTGAC
>DNPJ01000103.1:0-1459 GCA_003501485.1 Bacillota bacterium | reverse complement strand
CGCGATATTATGACCACAAATTTAACTTTTGGCAAAAATAAAGGAGAAAAGAAATAATGAAAAGAAATTTTAAAGAATGGTTTAATACTTTCACTGATAGCATTGCGACTTACGAATATTATACAGATTTCAATACAGTCTATAAAAACATTAACAAAATTAAAGTAGAATTAAATATAATGAATTCACTTGTTGGTTCTAAAAATATTGAAAAAGATTTTGACAACCTCTTCAACAGGTATCCAGAAATTAGAAAATGTTTACCACTTTTAATTGCTGTGAGAGAAAAAGAAATTAAAGTTGTTGATGATGGTGAAAAGTTAAAATACAACTTTACAAATATTGACGATATTGAACTTTTGAAAAGATTTATGAGAAAAACTGGTTTGTTTGACTTAATCTCAAATCATTTAGTAAACAATCTTGTAGATTATGCTACTGGTGTTGAAGTTGGTCTAGGCTCTAATGGAAGAAAAAATCGTGGTGGACACTTAATGGAAGATGTTTTACAAGGTTTTATTGAGAAAGAAAGTTTTGTTTTAAATCAAACTTATTTTAAAGAAATGTACTTGAAAGATATTGAACACAAATGGAATATTGATTTATCTTCTTTGTCCAATCTTGGCAAAGTTGCAAAAAGATTTGATTATGTTGTAAAAACTGATAATTGTATTTATGCTTTTGAAACAAACTTTTACTCTAGCTCAGGCTCAAAACTTAACGAAACAGCAAGAAGTTACAAAATGATTGCAGAGGAATGCAAAAATATTAAAGGCTTTGCTTTTGTTTGGGTTACTGATGGTCTAGGTTGGGTTGATGCTAGAAACAACCTTGAAGAAACTTTTGATGTAATGGACAACCTATATAACATTAAAGATTTATCTAATGGCAAGTTGAAGGAAATTTTAAAATAGATGGAAGAAAAATTTGAATTAGAAACTAACACTGTTTGGTCGTTCCCTAATCGTGGCAAATGGGCAACCCATGATGCAAAATATCGAGGAAACTTTTCTCCTTATGTTGCCAAAAATATTATTTTGAGATATTCAAAATCAAACGATATAGTGCTTGACCAATTTATTGGTGGTGGAACAACACTTATTGAATGTAAATTAAACAATCGTAATGCAATTGGTATTGACATAAACCCAAGCGCTGTTGAGATTACAAAGAGCAAACTTGATTTTAATTGTGAATTTAATAATGACATCAAAGTTGAACTAGGTAATGCTTGTGATTTAAAGAATATTCAAAATGAAAGTGTTGATTTAATTTGCACCCACCCACCTTATGCAGATATTATAAAATATAGCGAAGATATTGATGAAGATTTATCACACTTAAAATATAAAGATTTTCTTGTTGCAATTGAAAAAGTTGCTAGCGAGTGTTATAGAGTTTTAAAGAAAGATAAATTTTGTGCTATTGTTATGGGTGATACTCGCAAAAACGGAATGGT
>DNPJ01000136.1 GCA_003501485.1 Bacillota bacterium | reverse complement strand
TTTGCGGAAAGTGGCGCATATGATCCAGGAAGTGAAGGTGTTAAAAATTATCGCGGAATATCCGCTAGAATTGTTTTCTATTGTCTTATTGCGGATACCAACTTAGGAATAGTGGATTCCACTAGCATAAGTGGAAATAATATGGGCAAATTATCAGATTTGCTCAAATGGAATCTTCAATATTTACCAAGCACATCAGAAGATGCGCCTCTTGAACTAAGAGTCGAACAAAATAGAAACAAAACTATTGCTGAGGATGCCAAAGGACAAGGTAATAGAAATCCTTTTATTGATCATCCTGAATACGCATGTAAAATTTGGGGATCAACAAACTCTAATACAAAAAAGATTTGTGGTATAAAATAAATAATATAAAAAAAGAACAAGGAGTACCTCATATGAAAAACAAGTTCTATATTACAACACCTATTTATTATCCAAGCGCTAATGCACATATTGGTCATGCTTATTGCACAGTGATGTGCGATATTTTAGCGAGATATAAAAGATTAAGAGGAGTGGAAACATTTTTCTTAACCGGAACCGATGAACATGGTGAAAAAATTCAAAAGAAAGCCATGGAAAAAGGAGTTACTCCCCAACAATATGTTGATGAAATTGCAACAAACTTCCAAAATTTATGGAAAGCATTGAGAATAAGTAACGACGATTTTATTCGCACAACTCAAGAAAGACATGTCAAAGTTGTTCAAGATGTGTTTTCGAAATTATATAAAAACGACGATATCTATTTAGGAAAATATGAAGGATGGTATTGTACACCTTGTGAATCGTTCTGGACTGATACACAAGTAGGTGAAGACCATTTATGCCCTGATTGTCATAGACCAGTTCATAGAGATAGTGAAGAAGCATATTTTTTCAAAACAAATAAGTACCTTAAACCATTATTAAAGATTATGGATGAAAATCCAAAATTCATTTTGCCTATTTCAAGAAAAAACGAAATGATGAACACTTTTATTAAACCAGGTTTAAACGATTTATGTGTTTCTAGAACCTCTTTTGATTGGGGTATTCAAATTAAAGAAAATCCAAAACATGTCATTTATGTTTGGATGGATGCTTTGACAAATTACATAAGCGCGCTCGGATATGATAGCGACCATCCAGAATTATTCAAAAAATTCTGGGAAGACCCTAATACAGAAATAGTTCATATTGTTGGAGCGGATATATCGCGTTTTCATGTTATATATTGGCCGATGTTTTTAATGGGTCTTGGGCTAAGACTTCCTGATAGAATCTTTGTTCATGGTCTACTAGATATAAACGGCGAAAAGATGTCTAAATCTAAAGGAAATGTTGTTTCACCATTACCTTTAATTGAAAGATATGGCGTTGATGCTGTTAGATGGTTCCTTGCTCGCGAGTTTGCGTTTGGAAGTGATGGGAGATTTTCTCCTGAATTATTCGCTGAAAGAACAAATGTTGATTTAGCAAATAATTATGGAAATTTAATTAATCGTACAACCGCTATGATTAATAAGTATTTCGGTGGAGTCGTTCCTCATTTAAATAAATTATCCTCAAAAGACCAACATATGAGAGATTTGACTGAAAAAACAATATCAACATATGAAGAGTATATGGACGATCTAAAAGTTAGCGAAGGCTTAAATGCTGTAACTGATTTATTAAATTCTGCAAATAAATATATTGAAGAAACTCAACCGTGGGTTTTAGCAAAAGAAAATAAAATAGATGAACTTGCAAATGTGATGCACATTTTGGTAAATACTATTATTGTTTGTACGAAACTTCTTTCTCCTGTTCTAGTCGAAACTTCAGAAAAAGTATATGCTCAATTTGGCGTTAAAAAAGAATTGCAAGGATACGAGATAAATCATATTTTCTGTCCATTTGAAGGCTGCGTTGTTAGCAAAGGAAATCCTTTGTTTCCAAGGCTTGATATCGCCAAAGAAACCGAATTCATTGAATCGATTACTTCAAAATAATTATGTTTATCAAAATTCCTTTATTCATATTTAAAAAAGCAATGGCTAATGGAGATAGGGATTTTGCAAAGTCTCATAAATCATTTGGCAATTTTTCAATCATGAAAGATCTACCTTATATAGATGATGGGAATATTTTTCATAAACTTGATATATTAAAGCCTGTTTTAGGCAAAGAAAACGGAATTACTCTTTTTTATATCCATGGAGGCGGCTACATACACGGAACCAAAGAAGATTCACAAATTTTTAATTCGTGGTTTGTTGATAAGGGTTTTACTGTGATTTCCATAAATTATCGTTTAATGAATGACGATGATGTCGATTTTAAAGAACAAATGAAAGATATTGTTTGTGCTTTAAATTATGCTTACGAGAATAGGTACAATTTTGAAATTGATTTTTCTAATTTATGTTTTATGGGTGATAGTGCTGGTGGTCATATGGCATTAATGCTTGATTTATTAATGCATTACAAAGAAATATCTGATTATTATGGCTTTTCAGTAAATAAAGAAATTAATGTCAAATGTATAGCTTTAAATTCAACCATGTATGATTATGCATCACTTATTCCTTTTGGGTTGAAATATGTTACTAAAAGAAATTTAAAAAAAGTTTTGTCGAAATATTGCTTTGATAAAGAATATGTTAAGAAAAATTCTCCGCGAGAATATATTAAAAGTGGATATAAAATTTCTCCTTTGTTAAATACGACATCGTATCATGATATGTTTAATTTTCAATCGTTGAAACTTAAAAAAGATGCAGAAAAATTAAATCTTAATGTTCAAACATTTATTGAAACAAGCTCAAAAAAACAAATAGGTCATGTTTACAATCATTTTTTATTCGTAGATGAAGGCGAAAAATGCAATCAAACAATGGTTGATTTCTTCAAACATAATTGTTTTATTGAATAGTTTTACATAGTAAAGTAGAATAAACGTTATGAAAAAGATTAACCAAAATTCTACACCGTATTTAGATGCCTTAAAAAAATATGTGAATTCTAATATCGCTCCATTTGATGTTCCAGGACATCACATGGGGAATGTTCCTAATAAATTGAAATCATTTTTAGGCGATATGGTTTTTAAAGCAGATGTTAACGCCCCTATAGGGATGGACAATTTAGCTAATCCTCATGGTGTGCTTAAAGAAGCTGAAGATTTAATGGCGGAGTTTTGCCACGCTGATGATGCATATTTTTTAATTAACGGCACATCATCTGGAATCATAGCCATGATCATGACTTCATGCAAAGCTAATGAAAGAATTATCATGCCAAGAAATGTTCATAAATCAATTATAAGTGCATTAATTCTTAGTGGTGCTGTACCAGTTTATGTAGCACCAAAACTTGATACAGAACTTGAAATCGCTAACCAACCGACAGTTGATGACTACATAAAAGCAATGCAGAGATATCCTGCATCAAAAGCGGTGTTTGTGATAAATCCAACTTATTTTGGCGCTGTGAATGATTTAAAACGCATTGTAGATGAAGCTCATTCTCGAGGAATGGTTGTGCTTGTAGATGAAGCTCATGGAGCTCATTATTATTTTGATAAGCAAGGACCGATTTCTGCGATGGATGCTGGAGCAGATATGGCTTCGGTTTCATTCCATAAAACTGGTGGTTCATTAACTCAATCGTCAGTGTTGCTTCTCAAGTCAAAAGCAATTAATAAAATTGATCTACAAAAATCATTAAATATTTTAAATACAACTTCTCCATCCACCATATTAATGGCTTCTTTAGATTCCGCTCGCGAATATTTGGTGGAAAATGGTCAAAAGAATATGAACAAGGTTCACGAACTAAGTGAATATGCTAGAAAACAAATTTCAAAAATTAACGGTTTTGTTCCTTGTGGGAAAGAACACTTTTTATCAAAAGGATGTTTTGATTATGATGAAACAAAGTTGGTTATTAAATTAGAGAATCTTGATATTAATGGTTTTGATCTTTATCAACTTCTTAAAAAAGATTATTCAATTCAGATGGAACTCGCTGAAACATATGTTGTAATGGGTGTTTTAGCAATAGGAAACAATAAAACTCAAATTGATAGATTAGTTAAAGCGTTAAAAGATATTTCCTCTAAACATTATAGTAAAAAACATGTTTATCAAAAACACGCATTTGGAATCGAATTTCCTTTCCAACTTCTCCGTCCTAGAGCGGCTTTTCACGCTCCCGGAAAGAAAGTTTTACTAAAAGACGCTATTAATTCGATATCAAAAGAATCAATTATGATATATCCACCTGGAATACCTTTAATTGTTCCTGGTGAAGTTTTTACAAAAGAACTCATCGAAAGAATCGAAGAATATAAAAAATCAAACGTTACAATTTTAAGCGATTATGGAACAGATTATGTTAATGTAATTGATGTCGATAATTGGACGAGATATCACGTTTATGAAAATAAGTTGAATGATTATTTAATTAAACGCTTAACGAATCCGAGAGCGGATGGATATGAAATGCCTTTTGAAGGTAATAGGCATAGTGGAACAATCATTCTTCTTCCATATAGAAAAGATACTTGGAGAGATAACGCTAAACCTGCATTAGATAATTTCAAAAAAGTAATATTTGCTATCGCTAAATATGAACCAGTGTTTGTTGGTATACACCCAACTATTTATAAAAAAGTTATTCCTTTTTTCCAAAATAAGAAAAATATATATCCAATTAAAATTAGATATAATGACTCTTGGGCACGAGACATTTCACCTATATTTTTATTAAACGAAAATAATAAGATGCGATCTGTTGACTTTAGATTCAATGCCTGGGGTGGAGATGTAGATGGTCTTTATTCAAACTATAAAGATGATGATTTATTCGCAGGAAAAATTTCTAAAATATTTGGTGTCGAAAAATATTATTTAGATGATTTCATTTTAGAAGGTGGTTCAATTCATGTTGATGGAGAAAAAACATGTCTTGTTACGAAAGCTTGCTTATTATCCGAAGGAAGAAATCCTAATTTATCAGATTTAGAAATTGAAGAAAATTTAAAAACTTATTTGGGTGTAAATAAAGTTATTTGGTTAGATCATGGCATTTACGAAGATGAAACAAATGAACACGTTGACAACATGGCATGCTTTATTAAACCTGGTGTTGTCGCATTAGCGTGGTGCGACGATAAAAACGACCCACAATATCAATATTGTCAGTCAGCGTATAAAACACTTAAAAATAGTGTTGACGCAATGGGGAGAAAATTCGAAATAGTTAAAATAAAACTTCCAAAGCCACTTTATATGTCAGAAAGCGAAGCAAAAGGAATTAAACAAGGGCATTATAACGCGAAAGAAAGACTGTCTGGATCGCGTTTAAGCGCTTCGTATATTAATTTCTATCAAAGCGACAAATTCGTTATATTACCCGCCTTTGGTGTTAATGAAGATAAAATTGCAAAAGAACAATTTAAAAAACTTTTCCCAGATAAAGAAATAATTCAAATCGATAGTAGAGAAATATTGCTCGGTGGTGGAAACATCCACTGCATAACAATGCAAATACCATATCAAGAGGAGTTTATTAAGAAAAATGAAAATTAAAGTAGCAATAACTCAAATGAGTTGCACCTCAAACTATGAAGACAATATTAAAAAAGCTGTTAACATGGTTAGAAAATGTGCTAAAGAAGGCGCAAATGTGATTCTTCTTCAAGAATTGTTTTCTAATTTATATTTTTGCCAAGTTGAAGACTATGATAAGTTCGCTTTAGCGGAATCTAGAAAAGATTCTCAACTTTTAAAAACATTTAAGGAATTAGCAAAAGAACTTCATGTTGTTCTTCCTATTTCGTTTTTTGAAAAAAGCGGTGTTAACTATTTTAACTCTCTTGTTATGATTGACGCTGACGGAAAAGAACTTGGCTTATATCGAAAAACACATATTCCTACTGGTGAATGTTACGAAGAGAAGTTTTATTTTAGTCCTGGCGATACAGGTCTTAAAGTGTTTAAAACCATGTATGGAAATATTGGAATCGGCATCTGCTGGGATCAATGGTTTCCTGAAGTAGCTAGAATTTTGACTTTAAAGGGTGCTGAGATGATTCTTTACCCAACCGCTATCGGAAGCGAGCCAGTATTAGTTAGAGACTCAATGCCACATTGGAGAAATACAATGAGAGGTCATGCTGCCGCGAATATTATTCCTGTGATTGCTTCAAATCGTGTTGGAAAAGAAAATGCTGGTAAATCTTCAATGGTTTTCCAAGGTTATTCTTTTATTGCTGACCAACATGGCGAAGTTGTTGAAGAATTAAACCGCACCGAAGAAGGATATAAAATTCATGAATTTGATTTAGATGAGATCAATAAAGAAAGAATTTCATGGGGCGTTTTCAGAGATAGAAGACCTGAATGTTATAAAGAAATTTTAGAGTATTCAAAAGATGAATAAGAACGATAATAAAAAAGATATAAAAAAGGGAAAAGTCGATCCTAGTTCAATTAAGGAATTCAAAGTTCATGAAGAATGTGAACTTTTGACTTTTTTGTTAAATAAATATCCTCATCTTTCTAGAAACGCTGTTAAATCATTATTATCAAATCATCAGGTTGCTGTTGATGGTGCTCCAGTAAGTCAGTTTAATTTAATGCTTGCCAAAGAAGATACTGTCATTGTTTCAAAAAGAAGGATAAGCAAAAGAGAGAGAAGTAATCTTCCAATAATTTTTGAAAACAATGAATTTATTGTAATAAATAAACCATCTGGTCTTTTAAGCGTTGCAAGTGATACCGAAAAAGCACGAACCGCTTATAGAATGGTAAGCGATTTTGTTCAACAAAAAGACAAACATAATCGTATTTATATTGTTCATAGGCTTGATGAAGATACATCTGGTGTTTTAATGTTCGCTAAAAATCCTCAAATAAGAGATGCGCTTCAAAAAGAATGGAGCGAAATAGTAAAAAGTAGAAGATACTACGCTATTGTTGAAGGAAAGTTTGAAAAGAAAGAAGATAAATTGATCAATTATTTGAAAGAAAATTCATTGAATTTGATGTATGTGACGAAAAGTTCTAAAGATTCAAAAAAATGTATTACAAATTACAAAGTCATACGTTCTAACGATTTATATTCTTTATTAGATATTAATATTGAAACTGGAAGAAAGAACCAAATTCGCGTCCAATTAGGAAATATTGGTCATTATGTAATTGGCGATGACAAATATGGTGAACCATCAAATCCATTAAAAAGGCTAGGACTACATGCTTATGAGTTAAGCTTTATTCATCCTATTACTGGAAAGTTGTTTAAATTCACCGCACCAATGCCTGAAGAATTTAATAAATTGTTTGTCAAAAAGTAAAAAATCATTGCATTGAGTTTGTCATTTAACCCTCTTAAAACTTTTGTTTTTTTAATATTGTATTATATGTTTTTTTCACCTTATAATAATCAAAGAATATGATTATTGAATTATTAAAAAAGCTTAAAGAATCAGCACTATCAACGCTGCCAGTTATGGCGGTCGTTTTGGTGATTTATTTAATTGGTGTTTTTAATCCTTCAACTACATATCTTGAACCACAAGAAGGACTTATCTTTTCAATTAGCTCAATATTGATCATTATTGGTATGTGGTTATTTAGTATTGGCAGCGAAAAATCAATGTCAAAAATAGGTGAATATCTCGGTTCTTCTATTACAAAAAAGCAGAGCATGGTTCTTCTTGTCATAGTCTTTTTTCTTGTTGGGGCATTTGTAACAATTGCTGAACCAGATTTAGCTGTATTAGCAGAACAAGTTCCTATTAATAAATGGGTTTTAATTATTTCTATTGGAGTTGGTGTTGGAATATTTTTGGTTATAGGCGCATTAAGAATATTATTTAGCAAATCATTGAAGATGTGGTTACTAGCGTTCTATGGTTTGCTTTTTGCGCTTGCTTTACTTGTAGATAAATCATTGCTTCCTTTATCTCTTGACTCTGGTGGTGTAACTACAGGACCTATCACAGTTCCTTTTATTCTTGCATTAGGTATTGGTATTGCGGCTAGTAAAGGTGGAAATAAAAACTCTGATTCATTTGGTTTAGTAGCATTTTCTTCAATCGGGCCAATTCTAGTTGTGATGATTATTTCATTATTATTAAAAGATATTACATACACATTTGAACAAAGCGTTATTAATTCTATGGGTGAAATACTTCCTCATTTCTTGGAAGGATTTTTTCCACATATTAGTAGTGATGGCGCGTTAGTAAACGGTTCATTTATAAACGTTTTAATTGCTTTATCACCAATACTTGTGTTCTTTATTGTTTATAATTTCATAGTTTTAAAATTACCAAGAAAGAAATTACTTGAAATCATCATTGGTGTAATTATTACTTATTTTGGTTTAGTTCTTTTCTTAGGATCGGTCGAAGCAGGATTTTTACCAATTGGTCAAAAACTTGGTATGGAATTTGCTAATAATACTCCAATACTTGTATTGATTGGTGTGATTCTTGGTATTGCCGCTGTATTTGCAGAACCAGCTGTTCACGTTTTAACAGACCAAATTGAAAATGTTAGTAATGGCGCCGTACATAAAAATGCTGTTTTTGCCGCTCTTGCGATTGGCAATGGTTTCGCAATTGGGTTATCGATGATTAGGGTTTCGGTAGGTGGAGAGGTCTTTCCTCTTGCATATATAATTGTTCCTGGATATATTATTGCCTTCCTTCTTTCCTTCTTCGTTCCTAGTATTTATTTTGCGATTGCCTTTGATTCTGGTGGTGTAGTTTCTGGTCCAATGAACTCGACATTTATTTTGCCATATGCAATTGGAGCGTGTCATGCGCTACGTGGAGAAAGTGCGATTATGACTGATGCATTTGGAACTATTGCTGTTGTTGCTATGATGCCATTAATTTCAATTCAATTTATTGGATTATTCGCAACACTTAAAAGCGCAAATCAACTTCGCATTGCACGTTCACGAATTAAAGAAGAATTTGATGACCAAATTATTCATTTTTAATTAGGAGTTATATATGAGTATTAGAAGTAGGAAACTTGAAAAAGAAACCAATAAGAAAATGACAACTCCTTTTGATAAAGAGTACGTTATTAAACCATTAAAAATGTTTGTCATTATAGTTCCATATGGACAAGCAAATGGAATCATTAAAGTATTAAATGAACTTGAATCTGCAATGAATTTTATTACAAATGGTGAGGGAACTTATCAAAGGGAATCGCAGTTATCAGGTCCTAAAAAACAAATTATATTTACGTTTTTGCGAGATGATAAAGTAGATGAATTTAAAGAAAAAATGGCGAAAAGATTTACAACATCGAATGTCGCAAAAGGTATTGCCTTTAGCATTAAATTAACTAGTGTAGCTGGTGTTAGCGTATATAAATTCTTATCAAATGCAAGAAAGGTTGAAAAGAAGGGTAAAAAAGATGAATAAAGAAAATAAAAATGAATTAATTGTTTGTATCATCAATGATGGTTTCAGCGATCTTGTAATGTACGCTGCAAAAAATGCTGGTGCAAGAGGCGGAACAATATTTCACGCTAAAGGTACTGGTAATAGTGATATTGAGAAATTCTTTGGAATTACAATTACTCCTGAAAAAGAAATTGTTTTCATTATTGTGAAAGCTGAACAAAAAGACGAAATAGTGTCCGCTATATATAAAGAAGCAGGCCTTGATACAAAAGGACAAGGAATCGTATTTACACTTCCTGTAGACGATTTTGTTGGTCCTTCTCTTTCGGCCGAAAATATAACTGAACAAAAATAGAACAAAGTAGTTTGTTGTTTTGAATAATTTAATAAAACTTAAACTTATTGAGTAAAATTAATATTCATCATTTTATATATTGAATTGTAAAATATTAAAATATTTTTTTAATGTGATATTATAATTAAGCAATGGCAGAAACACTAAGTAAGAATTATCAATTTAAAATGGCATTATCAAAGAAATTTGCTTTTTTGAAAGATAGACATTCTCTTTTTTATTATGTTTTACTTTTGATAGGCGTTGGTTTGGCTTTTTTTGCTTATGCTTTATGTACTCAAAGATTTACCACTCCATTTAGTGGTGATTTTGCTCAACAAGCATACCAAGCATATTATGATTTTTATGATGATTGGTGGACGTTTTTTAAAACCGGACAATTTCCATTTTATGATTCAAATACGTTTTTAGGCGCTGACAATGTTCACGCAAATACATACTATGGTTTATTCTCGCCTTTCACAATTCCACTTTTATTTGTACCGAGAGATTTTATTCCACACATGATGGCGCTTATCTCTATTGCTAGATTGGTCGTGGGAGCTTTATTTTTTAGAATCTATTTAAAATATTTTGGAGTAAGTGAATCTACATCAAGAATTTTTTCCTTTGCTTATGCATTTACAGGTTGGATGGCTTATTATCTTTGGTTTAATCCATTCTATGAAGTAATGACTTTCTTTCCATTAATACTTTTTGGAATTGAAAAAGTTATTAAAGAAAAGAAGATCTTATTTGTCAGCTTAGGTTTCTTTTTACTTGGTATATCTAATTACTTCTTTTTATTAACGATGGGCGTTTTTGGTGTGTTTTATGCTGGGTTTAGATACTTTCAAACAATCAAAGAAAGAAATGCAAAAGATAATGTTTTAGTTTTTATATATGGTTTTTTAGGTTTCTTGTTTGGAATAGGACTGTCAATGTTTTGTGTTTTCCCAGCAGTGCTAAGTTCATTTTCAATAAATAGAGCAAGTGATTCAAAGTATTTAACTGTAATCATAGATTGCCTTAAAGATGGAGATTACGCTCAATTCTTTAAAATATTTTTCACATGTTGGAGTCCTAATATAACTAATTATGGCTCTGCCTATGAAGATTACTATTTTTCTTTCGCTTTTCCATTGGCGAGTTATTTTTATCCACCAATATCAGATAGATTTACAAACATAATGCATTATAGATATTTTGAAAATACCGGAAGCAGCATATTTATTTATACTCCTTGTATTATTCTCCTTGGGTGTTCTATTTATAGATCTTTCAAAAACAAAAAAGTTTCTCACTTTATAGCAATAATTATATTAATTGCGTGTTTGTTTATACCTTTCTTCTATTTTTTGTGTGGTGCATTTGTAACTGCATATGGAAGATGGGAATTAGTTGTTCCGGTGTGCGCTTTAACATACATAGCTATTAATTTTGATCATCGAGACGAAGTGCCGTCTGCAGTTGTTGTTATAAGTGGTGCAACAGCTTTTACTTTTATGGTCGCTACATATTTTCTTGCGACACATATTGTTACTGATTACAAATATTTTGATGAAATAGGCGATGTAATATTTGTTGTTATATACGAACTCACTCTAACAATTCTTGAAACAGGATTATTTGCTAGTTTTTGGAAAAAGAAAAATTTACTAACAATTGTCCACTCATTTTTAATTGGTGAAATAGTTGTGGTTGGCACTTTAGTGGCCAATATCCACTCCCTTCAAAGCATTAAAACAAGTGTTGGAGGGGGCTATAATAGCATTCCAACAGAAAACGAAATTATAAAAAATATAAACGATAATGATGATTCATATTTTAGGATTCAATCTTCACGTGCTTATGAAGGGAATAATAATATAGGAATGTTAGAAAACTTCAATGGAGTTTCCACATTTCATTCTTTTTATAATAATAACTTAGATGATTTTTTAAGATTTTCACAAATAATGATGAATGACACATCATGGTCAGGCACCGCTTTTAGTAAAAGGACTAACTTAGATGAATTTCTAGGCGTTAAGTATTATATTGCTAAAGAGTCAGACACAACATTTTATTATTCTGATAGCAACGGCAAGAGAAATCCTATTGTTTTTGACCCAAATATTCCTCTTGGCTATGAAAGGATAGATGATGAAAATGATAATGATGGTTATCGCGTATATAAAAATAAATATCAAATCAATTTAGGAACATCTTACGATACAATTTATTATAAAAATGAGTGTTCTGACTCAATTTATAATTCTTTTTACCCATCATATTCTGGCAGCCGTTATGTTATAAGGAACGAAGAAGCGTATTTTAAGGGTGCAATTTTAAATAATGAAGACGCTATTGAGATCGAAGGAAATTATAATGAGGATTTCAACGTTATTAAAAATGTGTCAACAGCAACCGAAGCTATAAAATATAAGCAAAGATTTGTTAATATTTACGCTAACGAAGATGGAAAATATTTTGATCCCTTAGACCCTGATAGAGATATAAAAACAGCTAATATTGTTAATCCAAACAATACCACTTTACCTGTTAATAGATTTCAGTTAGTTTTTGAACCAAAAGAAGGCGATTCTTATTATCCCTTGGGCGAAATGGGGTCTTATTATATGTTTGATTATCCTGTAAGACAATCAAGCGGAACAAATTATGCCGCAACAATATATTTAATTGGCGAAGACGAAAACGGAAAAAGCAAAGTAATTACATTTGATAATGGCCGCAACTCTTCTCGTAGTAGTGGAAAAAGCATGCATGGTTTATATTCAAAAGAAAAAGTTAAAAGAATCATCGTTTGTGTTGATGGCGATGATTACCGAACTGAATATATTGATTTTTATTATGAACCATTTGAACAATGTGTAGCTAGATATCAAAAAGCAATCGACAATGGATTAACAAATGTAAAATACAATGTTAATCAATTCACTTTTGAAACCAACTATTCAACAAATAGATTTGTGGTTACCCAACTTGCATATACGGGTGGTTGGAAAGTCTACGCAACGGATGAATTAGGAAATAAGCAGCAACTTAAAGTTTATAATGCACAAGGTGGTTTCGCAGGTTTCGTAGCTCCTAAGGGAAATATGTCATATTTTATGTGTTATCAAACACCAAACATCGACAAAGGTCTTCTAATGAGTGTTATTTCTCTTTTAGGGTTAGGAATTATTATAGTCACTAAGGAAACAGTTGTTAAAAAGAAAAGGGTAAAATAATAATTCTAAAATGGTATTCGTTTTAAAACGAATTTTAGAGAAATTCTAAATTTCATTAACTGAATTAATTTAAGTGATAAATTTTATAGATATAATTTTTATTTAGTTTAGTTAATGAACTTACTTCTTTAATCGCATCTTTAGCGGACATTCCGCTTTTGGTTAATTTATCGACCATATCAACAATTTCTTCATTGTTAAATTCTATTTGAACCTCATTATTGTTTCCTTCAACGACTATTACCATTTCTCCAATTAATGTTGTTGGATCAATTTCACTTAATTCTTTTAAGTTTAGTCGAATAAATTCTTCATGTTTTTTTGTTAATTCTCGCGCTAAACAAGCTTTTCTAGCGCCAAAGATTAAATACATATCTTGAAGCGTTTTAGAGATTCTATGAGGAGATTCATAAAATATTAGTGTTTCTTTTTTATTCTTAAGTTCCCTTAATTCGTCTCTTCTTGCTTTTTCTCTTGCATCAAGAAAGCCATGAAAATAAAAATGATCACAACTTATACCAGAACATACTAATGCATTTAAAGCGGCATTAGGGCCACTTATGCATGACACATTGATATCGTTTTGAAGAGCAAGAGCAACTAACTTAGAACCAGGATCTGAAATGCATGGATATCCAGCATCTGACATATAAACTACTTTAATGCCATTTTTAATTCTTGGAATGATATTTTCGGCTTCACTAACTTCATTATGTTCTCTAATTGAAATAACTGGTTTAGTAATATTAAAAAAACCTAATAACTTTAATGTCATCCTTGTATCTTCACAAGCTATTAAATCAGCGTTTTTAATCACTTCTAAAGCACGCGGTGAAAATTCATCTAAATTTCCAATTGGAGTTGGAACTAAATATAGAAGTGGTTTATTGTCGTTGAAATTTTGGCTTCTCATATTTCTTTTTATCTTGCTTATAGTTTTTTAATTCATCAAGAGAAACAAAAATGATATCGTCTTCGTCGTTTTCAAGTTTTATTGTTCTAGATAAAAGATTCATTCCTGTTACTTTGTAAATCATATCATCTTTTTTATAAGTATCACCCATATGTGGGAAGTCTTTTTTAAGGCTTGTATAAGCATCATCTTCATATAAAAGACAGCATATTAATTTGCCACAGTGACCACTTAACTTTGGAATATTTAAAGAAAGCATTTGGTTTTTAGCGCGATTTATAGATATTCCTTCCATTGATGTTAAAAAAGTAGAACAACAAAGAGGAAGACCGCATATGCCGATTCCACCAACCATTTTCGCTTTATCTCTTGAACCAACTTGTCTAAGTTCAATGCGGCAGTGGAATCTAGATGCTAAAACTTTAAGCAAATCGCGAAAGTCCACTCTATCATCAGCAACATAAGCGATTGTTAGTTTACTGCCATCAAGTGAATATTCTGCATCAATTGGTCGCATTTCAAGTGATAACTTATTTATTTCTTGCATAGCTATTACCATAGCTTCTTTGCTACGGTTTTTATTCGCTTCGTATATCAACAAATCGTCTTTATTTGCCAAACGAATTATCGGTTTTAATTCTAAATTATTTTTATATTTACTTATTGGAGTGGATTCTAAAAATACTTCTCCAACTTGCATTCCTCTTATTGATTCAGCAACAACTTTGTCACCTAATTTTAAATTTGGTATATCTGTAGAGAAAAAATATGTTTTACCAGAGCTTGAAAATTTTATACCAGCATAATATTTATTTTCCATTTCCATCCTCCTTAGTTATTTCATATATGATGTGATCAAGAAGCAAGGGAATATTGACATTCAAATCTAATTTAGATATCGATGACATTATTATAAACAAACTTCTATCAATATGTTTTAAACGAGTTAATAACTCATTTAATATATTATCATAAGTAGTCAATATTATGTTTCCATTCACTTGTTTATTTAACAAATCTTGGAAAACTATACCTAACAATTTTATATAAAGACGAGCTGTGTCATTACTTTTTATTTGTGGTATGATTCGTCTTTCGCAAACATAAATTGCTTCGTCGCTACTTCTAAGCAAAGCATCGAGTTGTTCGTCTAATGCAACTTTAACTGTTTTATAAAGATCGCTTTCGCTCATATCTTTTATTGATTTGCCATCGCTATAAAATGAGCAAAGCATTTCCGCATCTTCTTGGTTAACACCCTCATTTGAAGCATCGATAAGAATTTCGTTTTTTGGAACACTTCTAAACCTTAATATTTGCGTTCTTGATAAAATAGTTGGAAGAACTTTTGATTCGTTTTCAGTCGTCAAAAAAGCATAAATATTTTTTCCAGGTTCTTCCAAAAATTTTAATAATGAGTTAACGGCCACTGGTGTCATTGTTTCAACAAGATTTAGAATATAAATCATTATTCCTTTATCTTCCAACGATGTTTTATCAAAGTTGTTCATTATTTTTTCTATATCACCTTTTTTAATCTTTGTATTTGCACCGTCAAAAATCATTACATCAGGATAATTTCCATCATTAATTCTTAAGCATGTTACGCAGTTATCACACGCTAATGGTGATGGATTATCACACAAAATTGATTTAGCCAAAAACAAAGCCACTTCTTTTAATGGCATTCCGCTGCTGCCAGATAATAAATATGCATGGGAAAGATGCTTATTTTCGATAGCATTAGTAAATGTTTTATATATAATTGGTTGATATCTTTTTAAATATTGTTCTATTTGCATTGTGATAAGCGTTCTTTAATAGCGTGGTATGCATCTAAAACCACATCATCAAATGGTTTTGAAGCATCCAAAATTACATATCTTTCTGGGAATCTTTTAGCTAAATCTAGAAAGGTTTTGCGGACTTTTTTGTGAAAATCTATTTTTTCTAGATCGAGGCGATTGACTTCTCTATTTGCATTTGCTGCAATACGAGCTAAACCGATCTCTGGATCAATATCAAATAGTAGTGTTAAGTCAGGGAAGTATCCATCTGTGGCATACATGTTTAAGGAAAGTATTTTATCTATCCCTAATCCTCTTGCTCCACCTTGATAAGCAAGAGAAGAATCAATAAACCTATCGGATATAACTATCTTGCCTTCTTTAGATAATGGCCAAACTTTTTCAACTAGGTGCTGTCTTCTTGCAGCGGCATAAAGAAGTGCTTCAGTCATTGGATCCATATTCACATTTTTCTTATCTAAAATTACGTTGCGTATTTCTTCCGCGATAGGGGTGCCACCAGGTTCACGTGTTAAAACAACATGCTCACCATCTTTTTCTAATAATTCAGTTACTTTCTTTGTAACGCTACTTTTTCCTGAACCTTCAGGACCTTCAATTGTAACAAACATAATATTATCCCCTTAAATTTTCTTTCTTCCTTCAAGAGCTTTAGAAAGAGTTAATGAGTCAGCGTATTCTAAATGACCACCCATCGGAAGACCATAGGCAAGTCTAGAAACATTTACATTTTTGTTTTCCAATAATTTTGCCAAATATAATGCAGTTGTTTCTCCATCAATTGTTGGATTTGTTGCAAGAATGATTTCTTTAACTTGATCTTCATCGATTCTTTTTAATAATGAGTCTATATTTAAATCTTCTATTCCAACTCCATTGATCGCGGATAAAGTTCCACCAAGCACATGATATACACCATTATATGTTCCAATTTTTTCAAAACCATTTATATCAAGAGCATTAGAAACAACAATAATTATTTGTTTATCTCTATTTTGATTTTCACAATATTCACAATATTCATTTTCAGTATAATTTCCACATTTCTTGCATTGGTGAATTTTGTTTTTTACATCTAATAAAGAATTGGCAAAATTATCTACATCATCGCTATTCATTCTCAAAACACTATAAGCCATTCTTTCAGCGGATTTAAGACCAACGCCTGGAAGCTTATGAAAAGCATTAATTAAATTTTCAATGCTTTTAAGTGTTTTCATTTATTAAAATAATCCTCCAGCGCGACCGGTTATTGATTCATTAATTTTTTCACTTTCTTTTTCAATTTGATCAATTGCTTCATTGATAGCAAGAGAAATCATTTCTTCAATCATTTCTTTGTTTTCTTCTGAAAGTGCATCTTTATCAATATCTATAGATTTAACTTTTTTATCGCCTGTTAAAACTACCGTTACAGCGCCACCCTTTGAGACACTGAATTCTTTTTCTTTTAATGCGTTTTGAGCTTTTTGAAGTTCTCTTTGCATTTTTTGTGCTTGCATAAGCATTTGTTGCATGTTCATATTATTTAAACTCCTTTAAATCGATTTTTATTTCATTTGCCTTTGGCAATTTCGATATTTGTTTTAAGTTATTATATGCTTGGAATAATCTAACTGTTTCATTCCTAGAAAGAGCGTATACAAATACATCTTTTCCTAACATATGTGTAAATACTTCGGAAGCATTTTTTTGATTTTGCTTAACGTTAAGTTTGTCTGCTAATTTTTGTAAATCATATTCGAGAATAATAACATCTTTGGTTACAAGATATGGTTTTCCATCTTTGATAAGAGCGATAACATCGCCGAATGTAGGATGACCAAGATATGAGTCAAGTTCTTTCCATCTACTCACTAAATTTTTTCTACCTTGTTTATCGCCTAAAACCATTAATTTGATAATAGTTTCATCATCAATTGATATTTTTTCGCCTTCATCTTCAACAACTCTTTTTTTGTCATCGTCATCAAACAGCCAATCTGGTGGTTCTTGAGCATTTTCTTCTTGCTTGACTTCAACAACTG
>DNPJ01000052.1 GCA_003501485.1 Bacillota bacterium | reverse complement strand
ATATTCGTTTGGTGCAAATTCAATAACATCCTCGGGTGGTGTTGGTGATTGTTCATCATTTGTTCAATATGTTTTTAGTCAAAATGGCGTTCAATTACCTCGAACAGCAGAGTCACAATACAACAGTTCTAAAGGTACAAAGATATCGAAAAATTCTTTGCAAGCTGGCGACGTTATATTCTCACAAGGCACTTATAAATCGGGTATTTCTCATGTCGGAATTTACGCAGGAAATGGTAAATTTATTCATAATAGTTCGTCTGGTGGCACAAAAATATCTGATTTAAACAGTAGTTATTATCAGCAACATTACGCAGGTGCTGTGCGATACACAGGTGCAAACAGTGGGGCAACAAGTAATAGTAAAATTCTTGATATTGCCGAAAGTATGAAGGGTCATACAAAATATGATTACACTCACAAAAATAGTTATACATTAAAGAATGGTATTTTAACTGTAGATTGCGCAGGTTTCGTAACTTATGTTTTACAAAAAGCTGGTGTTATTAAAAACGGCACTAATATGACAAATTATTATAAAAATAAAAATGTTTTAAACATTAAAAATATTAATGATTTGCAAGCTGGTGACGTTATTTATTACGCTGGAAAAAATGGTAAAGTATGGCATATGAATATCTACGCAGGTAATGGATATGTTGTAGAATCAACAAGCGCAACTGGGGGATACCGTAAAGTAAAAATGACGGATAAATATAAAAAGGAATTTTTAACAGCTATTCGATTTCCCCAAGCGAGCTACACGACGGAAGAAACGACACAAGGTACGCAAAATTCGGGCACGAGTGGGAATATATTTTCTCAAGTCTTCAATGAAATTGGTACAAATATTTTTGTTGCCGTAAGTGTAGCCATTTTATTTATTTTAACATTTTATTTGTTATTCAAAAGTTTTAGTTAAGGAGTGAAAAAATGGGTGTTTTAAGTAATGAATTAAGCACTTGGCGAAAAAATATTGTTGAGTGTAAAAAAGGTGAAGTAAAAACCTTAGATTTCAAAGATACAAGACCAAATGTTATGTTAGTTATGAATCCTAGTGAAAATCAGATTTTATGCAGTATTGACAGAATACCGACAATTTCAAATTATGATTTCAATATCAAAAATCACTATGCACGACTAGTTGGAAAACCTACCCCAACATCACAGGTATATTTTTTGAATAATGGAACAATAGATTGTACACTACAGGTATATTCTATTTATGATAAAAATTTTGACCCTAGTTGGTTAAGTGATTTTAGTATTGAATCTGTAAATATTGGTGATGAAGCTATTAGCTCTATTACAGAAGCAATTGCAAAAAATGCGGGATTAAAAAAATCAGAATTGAATTTTAGTTCAAATAATGAGTTGAAAGTACAAGATTTAACTCAAGGTTCAAACATGGCTAAATTGTTAAACATTAATCACCAAACTAATGTTATAAATCTATCTGATATCTTATCACCTTTAAATGTTATTAGAGCAACTTTATCCAATGATGCAGAAGCAAGTGGTGTAAAACCATTTAATGTTTTACTTGCAAATGAAAGCCATGAAAACACTGGTACTGGTTTTGTTGGTCTATATGATTTAAAAGAATTATTAGTTACTATCAATAATAGTTTACTTTCATTAATTCAAATTTCATCTGATATCAAAGTAGCAACTAATGATTGTAAAAATCTTTTGTCAGATATTAAAGGAGACAAAACTTCAACAACCTAAATAAGGGGGTATATTTTATGAGTAAATTAATCATTGATATTAGTCATCATCATAAAGTAAAAAACTGGGATAAGCTTGAAAAAAATGTATCCCTGTTAATTACAAAAATCACTGAGGGTTCTACTTTTGTGGACCCTTATGTAGGAACGATTGTAAATGAATGTGAGAAACGAAAAATCCCATATTTTCTGTATCATTATTTAAGAAAAGGAAATGTTAAAAATCAGATAGGGTTTTATCTTAAAAAAGTTACTGATATTAAAGGTAAATATTTTAGAGGTTATTGCTTAGATGTTGAGGAATATAATTCTGTAAAAGAAGCACAAGAAGCCGTTATTGAATTAAACAAAAAAGTTACTGATAAGTGTCTTTTTTATTTCATGTATGCTGACTATGAAAAATATAAAAATGTGAAACTTCCTAATGAAAATAAATGGGCTATCTGGGAAGCACGTTATGGAAAAAATAATGGTAAATATAATTCCAAATACCCTTGTCACTCAGTAACAGATTTGCACCAGTATTCTAGTGTTTATACAGCTTCATGGATTGATGGTGGGATTGATGTAAATAAACTTACTGGTCATAAGGAATTAAGTTGGTTTACTAATAGAAAAGTTTCACATAAAAAACCTAATGTTTCACATGAAACATACTTTAAAAAATGTTCATCAAAACAAACCAGTTTAGTTGACGGATTGAAAGAAAATGGTTACCAATCCAGTTATAGTTACCGGAATAAAATTGCCCAATTAAATGGAATTACAAATTATGCTGGTACAGCAAAGCAAAATACTACTTTACTAGCAAAATTAAAAGCTGGTAAACTTGCCAAACCGTTATAGGAAGGATGTGTGTAAAATGGCATTAACTGCATATGAAATTATTAAGAGAAGTAGTCCATCATTAGCTAAACATTTTAAAGAAACGGAAGAAATGATTAATGAAATATCTAAAGAAATTAATAAAGTAAAACCAGTGAGTGATTTATGTTATTTTGGTAGTAATTCCACCCCAGTCAGGGATTATGGATATGATTACCTAATTATTGCGGAACACGTAGACGGAAAACCAACAGGTAATTCTGTAGTGGTTGCCATTGACTCTCCAGGTTATAAGGGTGGAACGTCATGGATTAATGCCAAACGTGATTATACAACAGAACCACGAATTTTTGTAAATTATTCAGACGATTATGAAGCTTCTCAATCAATTTTTTATTTAATAAAATGGTCTGATATTGATATTTATTTAGTAAATATGTTAAAAACCGTGGTTGGACTTGCAGAAAAAACTAACGATGAAATCATTGTAGAAGCAAACAAAAATGGGGTCATTAATGTAACTAATCAGCAAGTTGATTCTGGAGCGATTTTAAAATATCAATATGATGGAATTTATCATTATATTGAACTAAGAGACCATTATAGTCAAAGTGATACGGGGCAATATTCGAAAAATTATACTTTAGATGACGACCATTATTTACAAATTATAAGCTCAACAGCAACATATACCCAATTAACATGTAAAGTTGTTTATAAAAAACCAATTCACGATATTAATTTACTAAATATAGGAATTGTAAAACTTGGTGAAGATTACAATTATGAAATTTCCAATGGGCAGTTACTTGCAAAACAACATATTGTTAGATTTGGATTAGAAGATGATGATAACATATATATTTATTTTATACCTTTAACAGAAATTACGTGTAATAACGCAAATGTGTGCATACACGCATATGGGAAACGCGTTGACAATGATTACCAAATTAATGTTAGCAAAACTGCAACAGATAATGTATATACGTTTTGTGTGACTAGCGTGACAAAATAAAAATAAAGAGTAGGGATTTTATTCCCTACTCTTATTGTCATGAAAGAGATAATTTACTATGGGATTTTATGTACTAAAGTAATCCACAAGTAACAAAATCTCTACCTGCTTTTGTTTTACCACCAAGCTTTTCAATAGTGAAACTTTCACCATCCATAATTGTCACGATGTCTGCAAACATTTCCTTGAAAGCCTTACTATTTGTTGCGTAACAGCTTCCGTCCTCGTCCATCATTGATAAAATTTCCACTATTTCTCCACTTGCATTTGTATCTTTAAATTCTACCCAATGGCACACATTAATTTTTGTGCCGTTGGATAATGATTTCACGGTTCTAATTGACTGGTTTTTTGTCAACATAAAGATATCTTTCTTTGTCATTGTTTCGTCTGATTTTTTAATAATTTCCATCATTTTATTTACCTCTTTTCTTTAATTAATTTTCTGTTTCTACTTCTGAATCTCCATCCCCTGTAATAAAATGCAATACTTCTTCTACCACTAAGTAATCTTCAATAGTCGAATAGAAAAAATCACTGAATGAAATGTCCATTGGATTTATCTCACTTTTCTGAACCAATTTTGCATATTCTTTTGAAACTGTTTTCTGCAATTTTTCAAGAGAAACTACGTTCCCCTTTTTGTCAATAATTGAGTTTCCACTTTCAATCTGCTTTTGCAAATTTCTAATTAAATTCATCTTTACACTTCCTTTCTATATTTTGTTTGTTTTTGTTTACAAGTATATTATATCAAATTAAGTATCTTTTGTCAAGCAAAAAATACAAAATTTATTAATTTTTCTTTGTCAATTAATGTTACGTCGTGACGGCTATGTGTTACCATAATACAACTACCAATATCTTCTATTTTTGTGAAAAACCTCTTATCAATTTTTTTAATAACTCTATGTTCATCATCATAACAATAAGCTGTTACTTTCATGTGTAAATTTTTCAACATTTTTCCAACCCCCTTATTGGCTCATTACTAATTATAATTGCATTATATAAATGATTTAAAACTACCCATTTTCCAGACAGCATTTTTACATCTGTCATATATTTACCAAAGTTTGCATTTAATACAGGAGTATTCATATAGAAAAATTCCCCAGTTAACTTAAACTTTACAGTTAAATACATCATTTCTTAAGCACCGCCTCTCTAGCTACTTGTATATAATCAAGTAAATCTTCTAACCAATCGGGTTCAATTAAGCCTGCTACTACACAAAAACATACCGCTTGAGAATAGTTATCAAACATTAGCAATTTTTCTTGTGTATCAAATTTATCTGCTAGTATATAGTTACAAGCTGTTTCTACAGCTTGATGTGCTTGTTCTCGTGTTAAAAATGTCATATTCATACCCCCCTACATATAAGCTAAAAGTTTACCTTTTAAACCTTCAAGTACGTTTAATGTATTCATTGATTTACAGTAATCTTTACCGTAACCAATTTTATTACAATCCTCTATTAAATTATTTATTCTATATAATAAATGTGAAACAATGGTATCGCATACATTATAATCAACTATTTCTCTCCAAACTAGTTCAACTAGTTCGGATAATAATTTTTCTTCAAAGTATCCTTCATTTGAAAATAACTTCTTTCCTATGAAATGCTCTTCCCCGTTATCAATATCTGGTAACGGTGATAAATTTTCAACTATTTTAACATCTTTTTGATACCGAGTTTCCATATCTTCTTGTTCAATATAATTTACGAAATATTTCATTTCTTTCCTCTCTTTCTTTTTAAAACTTGTCTTCTTTAACTGTCTTTATTATAACATTTTACTTCAAAAAAGTCAACACTTTTTGAAAAAAAATTTTTGAAGATTTTAATCCAAATTTAACTCTGGAAATTTACAAATTTTAATGATGGATGGCATACCTTTTCTGTGCTTAATTTTAATGTATTTTTTGTCCTCTAATGTGTCCAACATTTGCTCAATATGTGATTTAGATTTTGTATTGATTCCTGTTCGCATTTCACGACAAGTCGGGCTATAGCCGTTTGTTTGTTTAAATGCGATGATAAATTGTAATAAATCTTGTTGACGTGGGGTCAAATCTTTCATGTTAATTCTCCTATTCTTAATAAATTGCATCCATTTCATAACCTGTTACTACTTCTCCATTTTTAACCATTTCAAGAAATTTTGCATATTTTTTACTTATACTCAATGTAAATTCACAGGGTTCTAAATGGCAACTTGATGGAGATGTAACCACTTCTGTATTTCCTAAATAATCCGTTACTTTATCAGTTATTTCTATATCTATATATGTATGTGTGCTTTTTCCTGTTTCACCAGCAGGTACATATAGCTCGTCTGTAAATTTTTTAAACATTTTATCAACATCATTATTGCTAATTTTCTTTAGATAATCTAATCCGTTCTTTTTTCCCAAACCAGCACACGTTAGTGATGTAACCAGTTCACCATGCTTATTATATCCATATGTCAAATACCGTTTTGCTCCTAGCGTTTTAAACAGCAAATAATTGCCATCATCGTCCCACTCACCAATTAATTTTTTCACACCTTCAATTGTTTTAGGACAATATAACTCATAATCAATATTTAATTCTCTAGCAACTTTACAACATTTTTCATATATTTTATTGTTGATTATTTCAATAATGTGAGAGTGTTTTTCATAATTTAACATTTTTACTGAATCCGTGTCACTATATACATAATCGTCCTCAACATTTAGTATAACTTGCCAGAGTGCTTGCCTAGTATACGCAGGCACATACACCCCCCACGGATAATATAAATACCGTCTTTTATTTTCATTGTATTTTTGTAATTGTTCTTTCATTCCTTGTTTATTTACTTTATTTGTAACCCAACCGTTTTCGTTCAATAAAATTTCGTCATTAATTGGATTTGTAACCATTTTTCCATATGTGGAATTCAGCATACCTTTACCATGCATATATTCAATTTCTTTGCCCTCAACGTCTTTTAATTCTGTTTTCATGCCATACAATTCTAACACAGATAAAATCAAATCCCGTGGTAAATATGACATACGATATTTTCTAAAATTTTTTACTCGAATGTGCTCAACATCATACACTTCCATTATGATTTTATAGTCAATATCCACTATAGACGTTTCTAGTGATTCAGCATAAAATACACGTCCATTATTTTCAATTACACCTTTTACATTCCAGCATTTAGATATTGTTATATATGATTCGTATGTTAATTTAGATTGTAATCCAATTAATTCAATATCAAACATACAACCTTCATCATCACTATATATTATTCTTTCAA
>DNPJ01000105.1 GCA_003501485.1 Bacillota bacterium | reverse complement strand
GGTGTTGAAGGATCTAAGTTCCAAACAAATGCTTTAAAAGCTAATCAAATTGCTATTTATACTCTTAATGGGGAAAATATCACATCAAAATTCACTGATGATCAGGTTACAAAGAATATCACATCCGATACACCTGATCCTCAAAATAGAAATGAAAAAGTTGATGGTATCGATATAAATGGAAGATATAGATTTGTCTATTGGACCGAAATAACCATTAAAGGTGTAAAAATGAAAAAAGGTGAAAACACTCTTGTTATTGCCGCTAACAACATCAATGAAAGCGGACATTGGGATTGTGTTTCATTAAATTTTGCTCCATATAAAACTAAGTAATACAGAGGAAAAATGTTATGAAAAAAGTAGGAAAAATTGTTAGTGGTGTAGGAATTGCTCTTTTAGCAGGAGTAATGATTACTGCCGATGTCTTATGTGGCAAATATTATAATTTTATTGACGAAGGTATCAATGGTTCTGGTGTTAATTATGATGATGCTGGAAAAGCTTTAGCAAAAGGCGATGCTTTCGTAAAAGAAATAATGGAAGAAGGCATTACAATGCTTAAAAACACAAGTGGAAAAGCTCCATTTGCATACGACTCTTCAAATCCAGAAGCAAATAGAAAAGTTAATGTATTTGGTTGGTCAAGCGTCGATGCTGGATTCCTCATTTCTGGATATGGTTCAGGTATTTCCAGAATTCCAGAGAACAAACGTGTTTTATTCTTTGATGGATTTGATAAATATAATAAGACATACCCAAAGAAGAAAATTGAATATAACGAAAATCTTAAAAACTTCTATGAAAAATGGTGTGGCGGAAGAAAGGTTAGCGAATCCCTTGGGGGAAATGATAAATTATACACAAACTATAATCCTAAAGTAGGTGTTTATACTGACAGTGCGAATTCTGTTAATGGAAAAACGCTTCTTGAAGACGCAAAAGAATATTCTGATAATGCGATTATTGTGATTTCTCGTCAATCTGGTGAAGCACAAGACTGCCCTCAACAATATTCATATGTTGTAAATGAAAAAGGAATGGAACCTACTAGAGTGGAAAGAGGTTATTTATCATTAACTGATGAAGAAATCGATATGATCAACATGGTTAAAAATAATTTCTCTAATGTCACTATTCTTCTTAACTGCACAAATATGGTTGAGTGTGGAGCATTTGAAGATGAAAAGATTCAAAACGTCTATTATATCGGTGTTACTGGTCAATCAGGTGCTAGAGCAATTCCGTCTGTATTAGTTGGTGATGTAAATCCTTCTGGAAGAATTACTGAAACATGTGTCACAGATCATTCGGAAAATCCAAGTTTTTATAACTTTGGACGTGTTTCTTCTCCTTCGGTAACTTATGTCGAAGATATTTATGTCGGATATAAGTTTTTTGAAACCGCTAATGAGGAAGGTTATTGGAATGGTTATACAAATACCGACGAAAAGAAATCAAATGGAAAAACAGGGTACGATGGTATTGTTCAATATCCATTTGGACATGGATTAAGCTATACAACATTTGATTATGAATTAGTTGGAAAAGACGGCGAACCTGGTGCTACACCTTCAAAAGGAAGCACAATTGATTTAAATACTAATATTAAAGTTAATATCAAAGTAACAAATACCGGATCAGTCAAAGGAAAAGATGTTGTTGAATTATATTATTCCGCTCCATATACAAAAGGTGGAATTGAAAAAGCATCAGTTAATTTGATTGATTTTGGTAAAACAAAATTGTTAAATCCTGGCGAAAGCGAAATATTATCTTTCGAAATAGATCCATATTACATGGCGAGCTATGATTGCTATGATAAAAATGGAAATGGATTTAAAGGATATGAACTTGAACATGGTGAATATACATTGAAATTCATGAAAAACTCACATGAAGATTTATTCACAGATGGTGTGATTAAATATAATGTCGCTTCTGATATCAAAATAGATAAAGATAAAGTTACTGGAAACGAAGTTAAGAATAGATTTACTGGCGAAGATGCGTTTGATGAAATAAGCATTGATAGAGACGATACATCATTATATTTGTCAAGAAGCAATTTCGCTGGAACAATCAAAAAAGAAACCTTAGAAAACTATACTAAGAGTGGAAAATTGAAACGTACACGTACTTATGAAACATTACCTACATTTAATCAAGATAATGGTTTATATCTTTATACTGATTTAGATGGAAATAAAATTACTGATAGCAATTTATTGCATTCACCAAACTCAAGTTCGGTAAAAGCAAACATTGAATTGATGAAAGAATTGGGCAGTGATTATAATAATCCAAAATGGGATTTACTCTTAAATCAATTGACTTATAGCGACGCTACAAACTTAATTGTAATGGGTGGATACTCAACAACGGAAGCCGCTAGTGTTGGTAAAATTTGGATGAGAGATAACGATGGTCCAATGGGACTTACCAGATCTAATGCATCTGTAACTGAAACAAGCCAATGGACATGGTTCCCAATGGCTGGCCTTATTGGTAATTCATTTAATAAAGAATTAGCAAACAATTATGGAAAAACTATTGCAAATGAAGCTAATGCAACAGGTGTTAGTGGCTGGTATGCTCCTGGATGTAATATTAGACGTTCACCATTTGGTGGAAGAAATAACGAATATTATTCTGAAGATGCAATGTTATCAGGCTATATGTCTGCATATACTGTTAAAGGCGCATTATCAAAACGTCTCACAACATATGTCAAGCATTTTGCTTTGAATGAATGTGAAACAAATCGTGGGGCAATTAAAACCTGGACAACAGAACAAGCGTTACGCGAAATCTATTTACGTGCTTTTGAACTTTCAGTTAAAGTTGGTGGCACAAATGGAATTATGTCATCATTTAACTGTGTTGGTGGTACATCCGCTAAACAAAATGGTGCTTTATTAACATATGTTTTACGTGATGAATGGGGATTTAACGGAACTGTCGTTACTGACTGGGTTGGTGGAGCATATGATGCGAAAGAAGGTATCCAAGCCGGAAACAATTTATGGTTAAATGGTGCTCAACAAAATGCTCATAATTTTAGGTAACAATTGGATGAATGATGTCCAAATTGCAAATGATGTAAGAGAGTCATGCAAGAGCATCTTATACATGGTCTGCTATTCTCAAATTCAAACTGAAGAAGCACCTGCAATCGTCGATGTTGTCCGTAACGAACCTGTTTGGCTCTTAGCGGTTGTTGGTATTAACTTATTCTTACTTGATGGAATATTAGTTCTTACATATTTTGCATTTATTAAAAAAGGTAAAGAAAAAGACATAAAACCTACAAAAGAAAAACAAGATTAAAGGAGTTTGCAATGAATAAGCTTTTAAGATTATTGTTGTTATCTACTGCTGTTGTTGGTTGTGCAAGTGTTATTAAAGTTGCTGATACACTTAAAACAGATGCTTTAAGTTATCAAACTTTGAGCACGATTAAAGATAAAGAAATTATTGAATTTGAAGGTGGAGATACTCTACCTGAAGGAACGAGCATAAGTTATACTGTTGCTCGATCATATCTTAATGATTCATTTAAAAATGCAAGAATTTACGCTGCAAGAATGTATACTGGTAATTATTCTTGCTCACCTATTAATGAAGTTGAACAAGAAGTATATTTGAATGGTGAAACTAAAACCAAATTGGTCAACACTACAGGTGGTTACGTTTTAGGATTTGATAACGGCGCAAGTGTTACTGTATCTTATACTTCTGCAAAAGAAAGATATGCTGATTTATATATTCGCGTCTCTTCCAATAATGCGACTAAAGATGGTGATCTTCCATATACCAATACAATGAAACTTCAAAAAATGATGGGTATATCGCTAAACGATGAAGATGTATCTATCAATGATAACGCTACAGTATTTGGAAGACGTTACAAAGAACGTCTCGAAGATGATGTTAATAACACTATTAGTTTTGGATACGAAAAAAATTCAGACGGAACTTGGAAAATACTTAATACAAATTTAAATATGTATGGAAGATATGTTTACCAAGATTGGCAAACTGTTTTAGTGGGAAAAGTTCTCGTTAAAGAAGGAATCAATACATTTGTTTATACTGCAAAAAATAGTAATACAAGTGGGCAACTTGATTGCATGATTCTTGATTTTGATAAATATAACGAAAAAGATGTCTATGAATTTGAAGATGCTGCTTTAGCTGGTGGCGCAAAAAGTATCGCTAATTACGAAGGTGATTATCAAGATTTAATTTGCGATTTTGTTACTTATAACAAGGATTATTCTTGTTCGAATTATGATTTTGTAAAGTACGCTAAAAAAGGCGCAAGTCTAACTATGAACATCGATTATAATTCTTCGTATGTTAATCCACATTTGCTTATGAGAGTTTCTTCTTTGCAAGTCGATCAAGGAACATATACAGTTAAAAGTATCGATGTTAAAAACCATCTTGGTGTCACAATTAACGGCAATACTTTAAATTATCCAAGCGACACAAAAATTGAAGGAAGAAATGATTCATTAAAGCATGACCCAGATGGAATTTCTCACGGCATTGCCGGTTCATTAAATAGTTTAGGTTCAACAAGCGATAATGGCAGTTATTCCCCAAGGTATTTATATCTTATTTGGAGAACGATTGATTTAGGGCCAATTTCTCTTCAAGCAGGAACAAATGAAATTAAATTCGAAATTATTAACGATGATTCAAATAATGAATATATTGGATTTGATTATTTTGCTATATCTGAAACAAATGATACAACTTATGATGC
>DNPJ01000058.1 GCA_003501485.1 Bacillota bacterium | reverse complement strand
TAAATATGGAACTAGCAATTATTCAAATTTCATCGAACGAGATATAGTAAATAAATCATCAATTTTTAAAGTAACTGAAAACGATAATTATGTAGCTTTAATAGTAATTGTTTCATTGATATCTATTTCAACGATTACATTTTTAGTTTTTATAAAAAATAAGAAAGAAAAAGAAAATGCATAAGGCATACAATATTCCATTTTTGAATTATAAAACTCATTGTGACGTATATGGAGATTTAAAGCACAATATTCCTTTAATAATTCTTCATGGAGGTCCAGGTGGTTGTTCACAACGATATGAACCATTTATAGACCTAGAAAATGATGGTTTTGCGGTGATTTTATATGACCAGCTAGGTTCTGGTTATTCAAAAGTTAGTGGGGAACATTACGAACTTTGGAAAACAGAAACTTTCATGGATGAATTAGAGAATTTAATAAAATTTTTTAACATAAAAGAATATTATTTGATGGGCCATTCGTGGGGTGGAATGCTTGCATTATCGTTTATTACATTGCGAAAACATGAAGGTCTAAAGAAATTGATTTTATATTCAACACTTCCATCGACGAAAATGTGGAATGATGAACATTTAAAAATGATTGAAAATTACCCTATAAAAGAAAAAGAATTATTAATTCGTAATGATCAGTCAAATAAAAGACTCTATAAAAAAGCTTTGAATAGATTCTATAATGACCATGTTAAGAGAAAAATAACAGATAAAAGTTATATTTTTAAGAGAAAGAAATTTCCAAAACTATTTAAACAAGTTTATAACTACATGTGGGGCCCTTCCGAACTTTTTGGTACTGGAACATTAATAAATTATAATGTCGAAGATAAATTATTTTTAGTTGATGTTAATACACTTATATTGTCCGGTGAACTTGATGAATCAACACAAAATATTAACAAATTTATGGAAGAAAAGATTTCAAACTCAAAATGGGTTTGTTTTGAAGGTTGCCATCATAGTTCTTATGTCGAAAGATATGATTTAGTCAGAAAAGTTGTTGTGGATTTTCTTAAGAAATAAGATATTTTCTCAATTCGTCTTTTTCCTTATCACTTATAAAAGCTGAGTCAATAGAATTGCTAGCAATTTGTAGCAATTCTTTTTCATTTATGCCAATATCTTCAAGTATTTTATATTCATTTTTTAACGTTGTATTTGATACAGTCATGTCATCTGTATTAATTGTTACCAAAACATTTCTTTTTAAAAATTCTTTAATAGGCAATTCATTGAAAGATTTTATTGCTTTCGTATCTAAATTTGATTTGGGGCAGATTTCTAATGGTATTTTATTTTTTGAAAGGAATTCGATTACTTTGTCATCTTCGATTGCATGAATTCCGTGTCCGATTCTCTTTGCACCCATCGAAAGCGCGGTGACGACCGATTCGGAGTTGCTTGCTTCGCCAGCGTGGATTGTAAATGGAATATTCAAATCTCTTGCAATGTCAAATTCTTCATAAAACATCTCATTTGGAAAAAGGGCTTCCGCTCCAGCAAGGTCAAGAGCAACAACGCCTTTATTCAAGAATTCTTTCGCAACGTTGATTGTTTCAAGATTATCTTTTTTGTTATTATCATTTCTCATTAAACATAGAATCAAATTCGATTTAATACCATATTTATTTTGACCATCTTTAAGAGCTAACAATATTGATTCAACGACTTCTTTTTGAGTCAATCCTTTTAATGTTGATAATTGTGGAGCCATTCTTATTTCAATATATTTAAGTCCATCATTTGCTTCTCTTTTTAATAAATCCATTGTGGCTTTGTATAATCCATTTTTTGATTGCAATACCAAATTCGGTAAATCAAATTTTGTTAGATATTCATTCAAAGATTGGCATGTTGGCGGTACTTCTAAAAATTTTCTTAATTCTTTTACGTCATTTGTTGGCAATAATATGCCTTCATCTTTGGCGATTTCAAGAATTATCTCAGGTGATAACGATCCATCTAGATGAAGATGAAGATCTATAATAGCGTAATTATTTTTCATGTCTAAATTTTATTCAATATTTAATCCCATATCAAATTAAAGAAGAAAAATTATCATAATAATGGAAATTGTTTATAAAACAATCTAAAATACAATGCAAGGAGATTATTATGGAATCAATAAAGAAAAATCATTTATCAGAAGTACTTGCTGATTATAAGAACGATAAATTGTCTACAGTTGTTAGACATGCTTTATCAAGTTCTGATATTTCAGTTGTTTCGTTGAACAAAGATGGCGTTAAAGATATGGATTTTAACTTTGACGTTAATATCAAAACTATGACTGTTGCAAACCAAAAAGCATCAGGAAGATGTTGGATTTTTGCCGCCACAAACGTTTTAAGAGAAATGATTGGCAATCAGAAAAATATCAAGTTTTTTGAGCTTTCACAAAGCTATGTTGCTTTTTATGATAAACTTGAAAAACTCAATTACACATTAGAAATTCTAATTGAATTATTAGACAAAGATTATGATGATAGAACGCTTCAATTCATAGTTCAAAACGGAATTGGTGATGGTGGACAATGGGACATGTTTGTTAATGTTGTTAAAAAATATGGTGTATGTCCAAAGAACGCTTATCCTGAAACGTTTACATCATCAAATACTCGCTATATCAATTCTCTTGTAAATGCTGAAGTAAGACATTTTGCAAGCGAATCAAAAGAAGCATTCAAAAAAGGCGGTATGAATCTTGTTAGAGAGATTAAAAACGATTACATGGATAGATTTTATCGTGCTTTGGTTTCTGTTTATGGTTTACCACCAGAACATTTTGATTTTGAATACACCGATAGCGATAATGTTTGCCATGTCGAAAAAGGCTATACACCTGAATCATTCTTTGAAAAATATGTCGGAAATATGCTCGATGAATATGTGAGCATTATTAACGCTCCAACAAAAGATAAACCATTTAATAAATCATTCACTGTTAAATATTTAGGAAATGTCGCTGGTGGAAAGAAAGTAACACACCTCAATCTTCCAATGGAAAGAATGAAAGAATTGATTATTAGTCAATTAAAAGACAACCAAATCGTTTGGTTTGGAAGCGATGTTTCTTCATATGGTGATAGAGTTAATGGTGTTTGGGATGATGGTTTATTTGATTTTATGTCATTGTTAAACCTCGATTATAAGATGGATAAAGGTGAGTCACTTGATTATCGTGCATCCGCGATGAACCATGCAATGTGCATTACTGGTGTTGCGATTCGTGATGGAAAACCAACAAAATGGAAAATTGAAAACTCATGGGGTGAGGCAAATGGAAAAAATGGATATTACATTATGTCTGACACATGGTTTAACCAATATACTTACCAAGCAGTTGTTAATAAAAAATATTTAACAAAAGAAGAACTTGAAGCATATAACGCTGAACCTATCGAATTGAAACCTTGGGATCCAATGGGTTCTTTAGCGGACTAATGTGATATATTATTAAGAGAGGAAAAAAACATGCACAAATTAGTATTAATTAGACACGGCGAATCAGAATGGAATAAGCTTAATTTATTCACTGGATGGACCGATGTTGAACTTAGCGAAAAAGGTTTTGCTGAAGCACATCGCGCTGGAAAGACTTTAAAAGAAAAAGGATATGATTTTGATGTTGTATATACATCACTCCTTAAACGCGCTATCCATACAATGAATAACGTTTTATTTGAACTTGATCGTGAATGGCTACCAGTTTATAAAAGCTGGAGACTTAATGAACGTCATTATGGCGCCTTACAAGGTTTAAATAAAGCAGAAACTGCTGCAAAATATGGTGAAGAACAAGTCAAGATTTGGCGTCGTTCTTATGATTGCCCACCTCCAGCATTAAGTGAAGACGATCCTCGTAATCCAGCTCTTCAAGCACAATTTAGAGACGTCGATAAAAAGGATTTGCCTCTTTGTGAATCACTTGAAATGACTGTTGCTCGTGCTGTTCCATATTTCGAAAATGTCATCAAACCAATGATGGAAAGTGGAAAACGTGTTCTCATCGTTGCTCATGGCAACTCATTACGTGCTTTAGTTAAATATTTTGATAATATGTCACCTGAAGAAATTGTTGGTGTCAATATTCCAACTGGTGTTCCATTAGTATATGAATTTGATGATAATATGAAAGCTGTTAAACATTATTATTTGATGGATGAAGCCGAACTCAAAAAACAAATGGAAGCAGTTGCAAATCAAGGAAAAGCAAAATAATAAAATAGGCGTCTTATAAGGCGCCTTTTCTAGTGGATAAATATGAATAAAGAATTATATAATCGAATAATAAAGTTTCGCGATGATAGAGATTGGGCACAGTTTCATAGTGGCGAAAACCTTGCAAAATCCATATGTATTGAAGCAAGTGAGCTATTAGAAGTTTTTCAATGGAGCGAAAAAGAAAAGTCTCTTGATAAAGTTAAAGAAGAGTTGGCAGATGTATTTTTATACGCTACTTTAATGGCGGATCATTACGGACTTGATATAGAAGAAATAATGATGGAAAAACTATTAAAGAACGAACAAAAATATCCTGCTGAAAAAGTAAAAGGATCTAGTAAGAAATATACTGAATATAAATAATTATTCTTTCTCTTTTTTAATTTCCTCTGGCGATTTAAAAATGAATTTTTTGCGTGATAAATAATTCCAAACTAGAACTATTAAAGTTTTCACAGCAAAAAACACGCCTGCAAGGAAAAATTGCAAAAAATTAAATGGATAATGTTCTGAATCAGTTATGAATTTTAACCAATCTTGATAATTAATGTGAATTACATAAGTATCTAAAGCATCAAATCCGCACATAATTGCGGTGCCAAGAAGTAGACCAATAAGTGAGAATACCGCAAATAAAATAATATTTTTTGGTGATTTTTTATTTATTGATTTATCAACATTTTTATAAACCCAAAATGCTGATAGTAAATAGTTAATTACAAGTGAAACCAAAAAACCACATGCAGTGCATATAAATGTTTTCCAAAAATTAAAAGAATCAGGAATAAAAACAGCGACTAAAGAAAAAACACCAAAATCAACTATTGTTGCTATGATTCCAGTTATTATAAAACGAATTATTTCTAAAGATAATTTTTTATTTTTTTCTATTGGCATAATCTTTCAAGACTTCAGTATAAACATCTTTGATTTCAGTTCCAACTTTATTAATATCTCTTTCAGAAACTACTTTGTAACCTTCTTCAACAATTTTTTCATCTTTATGATTGATAACTTTTGTCAAAATTTCAACAAATTCATCATTATTATTACCTTTGTAACAATCAATGCCGTCATGCAGCCAATCTTTGTAAACACCTATATCTCTAATGACACATGGGCATTTTGACGCTAATGCTTCAAGAGTAACAATGCCTTCATTTTCTTCATATGATGGAAAGAAGAAAGCGTTAGCGTTTTGAAAAGCCCCTTGAACAACTTGATAGTCTTCAACATAACCGGCCATAATGGCGTTGCTAGGGCGGTGTTTTATTGCTTTTCTAATAAAGTGAGATTGAAGTATTGGAGATAAGTGAGAAAACCAAATGAATTTTACATCTGGCATTCTTCTTGCAACTTCAAAAAAATCAGCTAAACCTTTTCGTTTAAATGGAAGACCTAAACCTATAACAGTTTTTTCACCATCTTTTATATTAAAATGATGATAATATTTTTCTTTATATTCAGGGTGGAAAGCATATCCTTTTAAGTCAATGCCGTTGCTAACAGCATATACTTTTTTTCCATAACCATAGTTTTCAATTAATGATTTCGAATATGGTGTTGGAGTAACAATATAGTCAGCATGAGAATACATTTTTCTCAATCTCCAATTATAGAAAATTGCTAAAAATTTCCAACATCTGAAGGAATCTCTGAAATCTTCTATTGTACTGTGCCCATGAACAATTACAGGAATGCCTTTCTTTTGGCATTTTCTTAAAATATGATAAGACTTAAGACCATATGTATTTATATGAGCTATGTCAAAACTATCTTTTGGATTGAGTGTATATTCAATTCCTGACATTTCACACGCTCTTTTTTGGTGCTTCAAAGCACGACCAATCCCTGATTTACGGATGGCGTTATAATTTTCAAAATATAATAAAACTTTCATATTTTTATGATATAACATTTGTTATAATTTGGGTAATGGAAAATATTATAGTAAGAAGAAAAACATTTGAAATAAAAAGAAAAGTGATTGAAAAAGAAGATCACATTTCTTTTGAATGCGAAATAAAAGGGAAAAAATATTTTGTAAAACAATATAACAACTTAGGAGATTTTGATTTTGAAATTAAAAGTTACAAAGATTTCTCTTCGTATGGTATTCGAAACCCTAAATTATTAAGAAAAGACAAGAAGAATTTAACTATTGTCTATGAATTTATTAATGGAATTAAAGCCACCGATGTAATTGCGGATGGTACGATATCTGACGATTGGTTTGAAAAATTGTTTTTGATTTATCGCTTTGCAAGATTTTCTAAAATTGATATTAATTATCTTCCGGAATTCTATCAAATGTACAACGGTGAATTGGTTTACTTAAATCATTATTTCTTCGAACAAAATCCAAAGAAGAATTTAGAAAATTATGGAATTGATTTTTGGTTATATGGCGAAAGATGCGCTGAGCATCTTAAAGAACTTGGCTATCAAGTTGATAAGTCAAAAATCCTTACAAAACCTGAATTAAATAAAAAGATTGTTTTATTATCTATTATGAAATGGTAATATTTTTGCTATGAAAAATTCGATTATATTTCATTTATCCGCAAATAAAGAGTTAGCTAAGAAAATTGCAAAAATTGCAAAACTTCCTCTTGGCAAGGTCGATATTAGAAAATTTGCTGATGGAGAAATTATGTGTAGAAACCTTTCTAATGTACGTGGAAAGGATGTCTATATTGTTCAATCAACAGCTAACCCAGCTCAAGATAACATTTTTGAAATATTAATTTTTGCCGATTCTCTTCGAAATAGCGACGCTAAATCAGTTAATCTGGTTGTTCCATATTTTGGTTATGCAAGACAAGATAGAGTCGCTCTTCCAGGTGAACCAATTACTGCGAAAGTTGTCGCTAATATGTATCAAGCAGCGATGATTGATAAGATTATAACAATTGATCTTCATACTCAACAAATTCAAGGCTTCTTTTCTTGTCCTGTTATCAATTTAGACACATTTGAACTTTTTGGAGATTATTTTGTAAAGTATTTTGACGAAAATGGTGTAAAACAAAGCGATGTAGTAGTAGTTGCACCTGATCACGGCTCAGCATTAAGAGCAAGAGATTTAGGATCTATGTTTAATGGGGCTTCGATTGCCTTTATCGATAAAAGACGTCCTGCTCCAAATAAAAGCGAGGTTATTAATGTTGTTGGGAATGTTAATGGAAAAACATGTGTTATTGTAGATGATATGATTGATACATGCGGAACTATCAATAACGCTTATGATGCTTTAATAGATCATGGCGCAAAAGAAGTATATGTTTGTGCAACCCATGCTGTCTTTTCAACTGGTAAATTAAAAAGTGAAATTAAAGGTGTTGTTGTAACTGATAGTATTGAAAGAAATATTAAAGGTGTTAAAGTATTATCGGTCGCTAACATTTTAGCGGAAGCAATTTTGAATAATTAGTATTATTTGTGTTCCCTTGAGAAACCACATATAAAAACAAGGAGTAGATTAATGAAGAATGAAGTTGTTAGATCAATTACAGTTAACGCTATTGTGGCTGTAATTTATTTTTTATTAACATTTTTTACACCGACGATATCTTTTCTTGGCATGCAAGTAAGAATCGCTGAATGTCTTATATTATTATGTTTTTTTAGAAGAGATTATGTGATTGGCATTACACTTGGATGTATATTTGCTAATTTTGCATCTCCGATATCTTTTTGGGATATATTATTTGGCAGTTTAGCCACCCTTATCTCCGGTTTGTTGATTTCTTATATGAAGAATTTGTTTTTTTCTACATTAATTCCGGTTATATTAAACGGATTTATTGTTGGTGCAGAATTATATTTTATTCTTGAAGAACCGTTTTGGATTAATGTCGCTTTTGTTATGGCGGGAGAAGCTATCGCAGTTTCTATTGTTGGCTATATTATTTTTATGATTTTTGGGAAAAAACCTTTTTTTCAAAATTTGATTGGTGCAAAAAGAAATTTGAATTTTAAGTGGTAATTTTATTTATGTTAATTGAAAAACTAAA
>DNPJ01000124.1 GCA_003501485.1 Bacillota bacterium | reverse complement strand
TAGAGAAATTAAGATTTAAAAAATTCCTAAAATCCTATGAAAATTTAAACATTGATAAAAACGAGCTCCTTAATTGGGGAAAAAGGCCAACAATTATCGATATGCAAAATATTGGAAAATACACAATTACTAATTATATAAATGCTTATATTGAACAACGTTACTATTCCTCAAGCGAAATACAACTTGTAAAACAACATGTTTACGATTATGTGGGCGGTATTGAAAATCAAACTTCTGTAAAAAAGAAACACGATAAAGAAGAATCTAGATCAAATATTACTACACCAACTTTAATGCGATATATTTTAGCTCTACACATGGATTTAGATGAAGCGATTCAATTGCTGAGTTTCTGCGGTAGGGCATTTTCTCCTGCAAGTGAAAGAGATTTTAAATATAAAGAACTCATAAAAAGAAAAGTTTATGACAAATTTGTTGTGCATGAATATTGCATAAATCAGAACATTGATCAAATTTTTAATTACGATTTTTAATTTTTTCTTATTTTTCCAATAAAATACAAAATTCGTTTGTTAAATGTGTGTAAGGAAGGAAAATAAATATGAAAAAAAGATATATACCAATGATTCTTCTAGCAACATTAACGCTTGCTGGCTGTAATAACAATCAAGATGATAACGCATCAAAAAATGAAAACGCTGTTATCAACAAATTAAATGATTCAGGAACATCTTATGCTTATGCAGGTGTTTCATCATTAGATATTCTTAATGATGTTTCAGATGATACGACAACAGGAGAAACAACTGGAGGCACATCAACTGGTGATGTAACAGGCGATGATGGAAACGCTACTCTTCCTGAAGAAGGAACCACTATTGATGAAGGATACGGAGTCGATGATATCGATATCGATACCGCTAATAAATATTTATCAATGTATGATAAATTGACAAGTGGTGATAGCTTCTCAATCAGCAATGAAGAAAGCGATGACGAAAATTATGTTTATAAAGTTGTCGCTAAATCAAAAGACGATAACGGAGTTGAAAAAGTTTACACATTATATTTTAACGAAGTAGTTATTGGATCAGTCGACCACGATGACGTCGAAGATATTGTTGATGATGTCGAAGACGACATTGAAGATGCCACAGAAGAAAAAGATCACGATGATGTCAAAGATAACTTAGAAGACATTATAGAAGATATGGAAGATGTCGATGATGACGATTTCGATGTTAGTATTGACGTTAATGAGGCAAAGAAACATAAACATCATGACCATCATCATGAATTTGAATCCACAATGCTTGAAGGTGTTATAAAATACGATGAAAATACATTCAACGTCAAAGGAAGAAGAATTGTAAGTGAATATGTTACTGATACAAGATTTGTCACAACAATTGATGAAAATAAATATATCAGCTTTTCACAAACCACAAATAAAGATTTCACCTCATATCAATATAATGTTGTTGAAAGACAAGAAGATGATTATTTCTTCGGTGGACACCATCATTTCCATGATAGAATTACAAGCCAATATAAATTTATTAGCTACGCTAAAGATGATTTCAATGGTGTTTATTTCCAAAAATTTGCTGATAACAAATTAACAATTTATAATTTCTCATCATTTGTAGTTGATGGACAAGAATATTTTGAAATCGTATTCTTTAATGATTTCAAAGAATATGGTTATGTTTATGCAAAAGTCAATTATGATGAAGAAGGAAACAAAACATATGAATATCTCTTTTCAAAATCAATGATTGATGAACATGACGATTTCTGGCGTGACGATGATAATGATGATGAATTTGAAAAAGAAGAAGACTTTAGAGAACACCACGGACATCACCACGGACGCGATGATCATCACGATGATAGAGGAAACGAAAATTTCGATGATAGAGATGGCGGACATCAACATCGTTAATTAAAATACAATTACAACCACCAAGGACCTAAAAAACAGGTCCTTTTCTTTTTATACTAATTTTGCACTTGAAAAGTGAATCGGTTATAAAAGTTCTAGAGATTTATAATCAAATAAACAGACGAGGTAAAAATATGAATGTAACAAAATTAGTATGTGATAGCTTTATAAATTATATTAAGAAAAACAATATATGTGGTGAAGATATTGTTATAGATTTAATGAATAAAGTTAAAGATAAAGTAATTACGCCTAGAGAATTTGCTTTTATTATCGATAAACTTGGCTTGAATAAAAAGAAATTCACCGTTGAAGCGATGTCAAAATGCATGCAACAAACTGAAGTAATACTAAAACCAAAATATGAAAACATAACAAAAATGAATTATCGTGAACTAGAGTCTTATAGCAGTTATTTAAAAAGTAATGAAATCGATGAAACAACTATATTTGATAGATTGTTTGAAGACTTCCAAAAAGGAAAAATGTATGCTCGTGACCTTCAATATATTTTAGAAGGATTTGGATATGAAATAGACGAAGAATTCATAAATGATGCGATAAAACATGGTGTTTATTGTGAAGATATTTCTAAGTTAACAGTATTGGAAAAATAATTATTACTAAGTACAGAAACTAATATTAACATTAAATATTTCATCAAAATCGTATTTTGTTCTTATTTGCGAACATTTGTAATAAAAAACGCAAAATTAAATTTAATTATTTGAAAATAAAAAAAGAGGTGAAAAAATGCAAAAACTAAGTCCAGAAGCTAAAAAAAGACAATTAGAATACATTACTGATTACAATCGTAAAACTTATAAAACATTTACAGTTAAATATAGAAAGGTTGAAGATGCTGAAATTATTGCCTTTCTACGTGAAAGAAGTAAAGAAAACGGCGGTTTTAATAAATATTTTCAAAAGTTTGTCAAAGAAGATATGAAAAAACATTTAGAGAATATAAAATAATAATGGAGATAAAAATATGCTAAAAATTAAATGCCCACAATGTGGATATGAAATCGATGTATCACAAGATACATACAACGCTTTGTTAAAAGATTTAAAACAAAATGAAATAGAAAAAGAAGTAAAAGAACGTCTTAATTTAATTCAAGAGAAAAATAATGCTGAAAACACTTCAAAATTAAAAGAACTTGAAAACAAAAAGATTGCTGAAATTGAAGCTTTAAAGCGTGAAATTTCTTCTCTTAAGGCCGAAAAAGAAAACACAGAAAAATCAATTGAAGCAAAAATTGAGTTAAGTCTTTCTAAAGCAAAAGCGGAAGAAGAAAAGACTACCGCTAAATACAAAGAAGAAATAGTGCGCTTAAATAATGAAATCAATATTTCTAAATTACAATCTGAAGCTAATATTAAAGAAGCAATTAACGAGAAAGAAAAAGAAGTAGAA
>DNPJ01000027.1 GCA_003501485.1 Bacillota bacterium | reverse complement strand
ACTTAGATTATGGCTTTATGTCGACGAGCAATATTTCCATAAATAATATAAATCGTTTTGACATTATAGTTTTAAAGTATTCCGAGGCTCAAACTTCATATAATATTAAAAGAGTTATAGCTTTACCTGGCGAGACATTTTATATCAATTCGTCCATTGATGATAATAATGGAAATCTAAATATTTTTGATAAGAATAAAAATGAATATGTTGTTGTTGACCAACCAATTGATTCATACCATTTAAAAAATGGAATGTATCCAAATAAATATTCATCTCCTATAACATTAGAAAATGATGAATATTTTGTAATGGGTGATAATAGATTAAGTGGTAATTCAATGGATTCACGTTCTGTTGGGCCTATAAAAAGGAATTTAATTCTAGGAGTCGCAAAAGGTTTAAATGGTAAAGCAAGCGTCATATATGATAACGGTAATTATGAAGTTAAAAATGTTGCACATCACTTTCCGAGGTTTTTCTAATGGCTAAAGCAATACATTGGTTTCCTGGGCATATGAAGAAAGCCCAAAATGAAATTATAGAAAAGATAAAACTTGTCGACTGTGTTATTGAACTTTTGGATGCAAGAATTCCTCTTTCAAGCCGAAATGAATTTTTATTCAAAGTTTCAAATAATAAAAAAAGATTAATTGTTCTAACGAAAAGTGATTTAGCGGATCCTATTTTAAGCGATCAATGGATTCAATATTTTAAAGCAAACAATATAACATGTATGTTCGCAGATCTTAATAAACCAAGCGATATTAAGAGAATTGTCTTGGCTACGGAAAAACTTGGAAAAGAAAAACAAGAAAAACAAATCGCTAAAGGTATGAAACCTCAACCTATTAGGGCGATGATTTTTGGAATTCCAAATGTTGGAAAATCGACCTTGATAAATAAAATATCTAATCGCAAGGCTGCAAGTGTGATGAATAAACCTGGACATACAAAATCTCAGCAGTGGATTAAAGTATCTAATAAATTTGAGCTTCTTGATACTCCTGGAATACTTCAATCAAGCTATGAAGATAAAGAAAAAGCCATTAATCTTGCTTTGACAGGTTCAATTAATGAAAACATCTTGCCTGATGACTTTTTAGCTGATTATCTTTTAACATATTTAAAAAAGTATTATCCATCTTTGTTAGAGAATAGATATAAAGTTGATATAACTCTAGATAACGAAAATATATTGCTCCAAATTGCTAAAAATAGGGGTTTAATAGAAAGTGGTACTTTAAGCAAATATAAAGCAATAAAAGTATTACTAAATGAATTTAAAAGTGGATTAATTGGAAGAGTAACACTTGAAAGAGAAACAAAATGTCTTTAGATTTTCAAAATCAGTTTTATAACGATGATGTTGAATACATAGTAGGGGTTGATGAAGCCGGGAGAGGTCCATTAGCTGGACCGGTTGTCGCAGCAGCGATTATTTTTCCGCGCGCGTATATAAATAATGAAATTAATGATTCAAAACAACTTACTGAAAAGAAAAGAGAAAAACTTTTTAATGAAATAAAAGAAAACGCTATTTCCTATGGAATAGGCATTGTTGACGCTGACGAAATCGATAAAATCAATATTTATGAGGCGTCTAAAAAGGCTATGAAAATGGCTATTAATAATTTAAAACATAATTTTGATTTAATCTTAACTGACGCAATGAAATTAGATGGGTTTAATGTCGATGTGATTGACATCATTAAAGGAGATGCAAAAGCACTTCCTATTGCAGCAGCGAGCATAATTGCTAAGGTTACAAGGGATCATATGATGTATGAATTAGATAAAAAATATCCTGAATATGGTTTTGCAAAGCATAAAGGCTATGGGACTAAAATGCATTTAGATGCTTTAAATAAATATGGCCCAATTAAACATATACATAGATTCACGTATAAGCCAGTTGAAAATTCTCTTCATCAAGGAATGAATTTATTTGAAGATTTTGAATAATTTTTCTTTTTTTATTCCTATATGAATAATGGAGGAAAAATATGAATGCACGTGAAATAATAATCTATTTATCCTTAATGCATGATGGCGATTGGGATAAAATTTATAGCGATATTCAAAACAAAGTCAAAAATTTTAGTGACGATGATATAAAAAGGGAAATTTCTAAGTTAAAATGCAAATGCATAACGATTATTGATGCCGATTATCCAAATGAGTTGAAAAATATTTATAAGCCCCCATTTGTTTTATATTATTATGGTGATTTATCTCTTTTAAACAATACTGATAAAATTATTTGTTCAATAGGGACAAGAAATCCTAGTAATTATGGAGTCAATATGACACACATGGTTTTAGGTGGTTTACCCAAAGATATTGTTGTTATGTCAGGACTTGCGGCTGGAATTGATGTTGAGTCACATAAAACAGCGATAAATAGCGGTCTTAAAACTATAGCGGTTCTAGGTTCAGGAATTGATAATTGCTATCCAAAAGAAAACAAAGCTATTTATGATGAAATAAAAAATAATCATCTTTTAATAAGTGAATATCCACATTGTTCAAGACCTAATAGAGCACATTTTCCAATGAGAAACCGCATTTTAGCTGCTTTATCGAAAACAGTATTTGTTACTGATGCATCTACTCATTCTGGAACATCGATAACAGTATCATTTGCACTTGAGTGTGGAAAAAACGTATGTTGCATACCACATCATGGCGGAGAAGATTCTTTGTGCAATAAATTGATTAAAGAAGGGGCTGCTTTAATAGAAAAAACTGATGATTTATTAGAGGAAATCGGCTACAAAAATTAAATAAAAATTTTTATTAAAGATAATTCTTTAATGATGAAAATATTTTTGACAAACATAATAAACATCTTTATATTTTATTAACGATTATTATGAAATTGGTTATTGTTGAGTCTCCTCATAAATGTGAAACGATTGGAAAATATCTTGGAAAAGGATATAAAGTAATGGCTAGTATTGGCCATTTAGATGACCTTGCCACAAGCGGTAAAGGTGGTTTTGGAATTGATCCAGATAATGGTTTTAAAGCAAACTATGTTATCGATAAGGATAAAGTCAAAACTGTCAACGAATTAAAAAAAGCGGTAAAAGCGTCAGATGAAGTTATTCTTGCAACCGACCCTGATAGAGAAGGAGAAGCTATTGCGTGGCATCTTGCCAAGATTTTAGGATTAGATCCACTAACTACAAAAAGGTTAGAATTTCACGAAATTACATCGGAATCTATAAATTATGCGATCAAACATCCAAGAACTATTAACATGAATCTTGTTGATTCGCAAGAAACTAGACGCATTATGGATCGCGTTATCGGATTTAAGTTATCAAGTATTTTGCAGAAAAGAATTAAATCTCGCTCAGCTGGAAGAGTTCAATCCGCAACACTAAAATTTATATTTGATCACGATAAAGAAATTAAAGATTTTAAAAGTGAGGAATATTGGACATTATCTCTTCTTCTTAAAAAAGATAATTTGGAATTAACAGCAAATTATGCTCCTAGCGGAAATAAAAAGATTTCAAATAAAGTAGAAAACAATGAAATCTTAAATAAAATCGGAAAAACAATAAATGTAAAAGAAGTAAAAAAATCCTTTAGAAGCATTGAATCAAAACCGGCTTTCACAACTTCTACGATGCAACAGGAAGCTTTTAATATGCTTCATATGTCTACTGCAACGACTACAAGAGTGGCACAAATACTTTATGAAGGCGTTGATTTAGGCAACGAACATGTTGGTTTGGTAACATATATTCGTACTGATAATACTTCCTTATCAAATTCTTTCGTTGCTCAGGCAAAAGATTTCATTATTAATAATTACGGTAAAGAATATGTTGGAAATAAAAAAATTGCCAAAGTCAAAGGAGCTCAAAATGCCCACGAAGCTATAAGGCCAACATCAATTTATAGAACCCCTGAATCAATTAAACATTCTTTAACAAATGACCAATATCGTCTATATAAATTGATTTATGATAGAGCGCTTGCATCATTAATGAGCGCTAAAAAGGATGAAGTTGAAACAATTGTATTTGAGACAAACGATTTAAATTTTAAATGTGATTTTGTTAAAAACATTTTTAATGGTTATACAAAAATATATCAAGATGAAGAGAATAAAAATGATACATTATTAACTAACATCAATATTGGTGATGAATTTGTTATAAGCAAAATTAATAATAAACAAGAATTTACAAAGCCTCCTCTTCATTATAGTGAAGCAAAAATTGTTAAATTAATGGAAGAAAAAGGCATTGGTCGTCCATCTACATATGCTTCAACTATCAAAACATTAAAAGCCAGAAAATATATTGAATCTCAAAGCAGTTTAATTGTTACTACAGAGCAAGGAGAAAAAACAGCATTTGTTTTGAACAAGTATTTCCCAAGATTCGTCGACGCTAAATACACTGCTTTAATGGAACAGGATTTAGATAAAATTCAAGAAGGAACCGAAACAAAGCTTCATGTTTTAACAGAGTTTTATTATCCGTTTATAAAAGAATGCGACGAAATTTATAGCAAAATGTATGACGAAAAACCTGAATTTGTCGGAAGAAATTGCCCATTATGTGGAAAACCGCTTGTTTACAAAGAATCTAAAT
>DNPJ01000122.1 GCA_003501485.1 Bacillota bacterium | reverse complement strand
TTCACCATCTTCAACTAAAAAATATGATATTTCTCAAAATGTTGGAAAAAGAACATTTGTAAATCCAATTGATTTAAATGGTTTTTATGCCACTAGTTTTGATCTTATGTACAACGAAGCAAAAGTAGAAGAGAATGAGTACAATCGAAATGGAAATTGGCACAGATGCATCTATTTCACTTGCAAATGTCGTCCCTGAAACAACAAGTTTTGATTTTGATACAATTTCTGTCGAAGTTATTACAGGCGATAGTGATGCTTTTTCAGGATTCTTTAATTCATGGTTAAATGCAGTTAGTTTATCCGCTACAAGTGTTGGAACATTTAAAATTAGTGTTTCTAGTACAAACGTGACTAAGACGTTTACAGTTACTGTTAACGATGCACAACCTAAGGAAATTTTTGCATCATATTTTGTTGAAGGACCTGACGGATATGTAGCGTATTCTCTCGGTGATAGCATTTCAGCCTATGTCGGAATTACTTATATTTTTAGTGCAAGTGTTAGCCCTGCTCAAGCTGATCAAAATATTCATTCATCAGTTAACACTAATGGTCTTAAATACACGTTAGAAACAAAAACAATTAAAGTAAATGATTATGTTGATGAAAAAGACATGGTTTGTTTTACACCATTGAGTGAAGGCGATTATGATTTAGTATTAGAAAGCGCATCAAAAACCGATGTTAAATTGACAACACACTTTACTGTTTCTAAGATGCCAACATTTAGTGAAGTTCTATCTTCTGATTTTGCCTGGCGACAAGGAAGCCAAATTAAATATTATTTTTCATTTACCCCAGATGTTTCTAGTGAGGGACAAAGCGGTCATGTAACTATTAGTGATAGAACATCTAACAAACAAGAAAATGCAACATACACAATTTCAACTCTGACTAATGGTTATGAATTTAAATTCACCCATGTTGATGGTGAAGAATTTAATCTTACTGTAAAAATGAGCAAAGATTTTATGATGATTGTTTATGTCGATGGATATGGCAATGAAATGAGCAAAGTAACTGTTGAGTTTATGCTTAGTGGTGGAACATGGGCTGGAACAAGTGGAGATTATCAACTCAATCTCAATTTTTATAACAATGGAGAAGCTAATGTTTCATTTATGAAAACAGATTATTCAGTTAGCAAATATTTCTCATGCAATTTTGTTATTACTCAAAGCGGTGAAGGATACGTTGGAACATTTACTTCAAATTCTTATACCGAAGATCCGTTTATTGCTTTGCCAGCCACCTTCACTGTTAATAACGAATTAAATAGCATAAGTATGAATTTTGATTATGATGGTGTTTCATATTCATTTACATTAACTATAAGTGCTGATTATTGATTATGAAAAAGTTTTATTTTCTAAGTCTGACTTGTATATTGTGTTTGATTTCATCGTGCAATGAAAATATTTCACCAATCGAAAGCATAACTAACAAGAATTTAGTTTTAGAAAACACCGACGAATTTAAAGAAGCAAAATCTTTATCCGCGAAAGGGGAACAAAAATTGCTCGTCGTTCCTGTGGAATTTGAAGGTGAAAGAGAGTTCAGCGAAAAGGATTTGAGCACAATTAAAAAAGCGTTTTTTGAAGATGAATTATCTACGAAAGGGAATAATTACTATTCAGTAAAAGAATTCTATAAGAAGAGTAGTAAAGGCCAACTTAATTTTGTTGGAGATGTTATCGATGTATTAAAAGTGCCTTATACCGTTGATCAGATGAAGAATGATGGGAATTATTTTCCGGGTGTTCCTGCACAACATTTAATGGATGATAGCAAGTATTCAGATGATTTCTTTAAACAATATGATACTGATAAAGACGGTTTTGTTGATAGCGTTGTTTTTGTATATTCATCACCAACAAGTGAAAGAGCAGGTAATTTCTGGGCTTGGGTTGCTAATTTTAATGTTACCGTCAATCTTGATAGACCAACATTTTTCCGTCACATGTGGTGTGGAATAGATTTCTTCTATAAAGGTGGATATGACGTTGATGCACATACCATTATTCACGAAACTGGACATTTATTAGGTTTAAGAGATTATTATCCAAGTGACGATTATAATTTAGCTCTTGGCGGCCACTCGATGATGGATTATAACATCTCTGATCACGATCCATATTCAAAAATGTTGCTATCATGGGCAGAACCGATTTATTACGATTTTAGAAAAAATAAACATATCGACGTTCAATTATCAAATTTTCAAGATACTAGTCAATTCTTGCTTCTAAATGTAAATTGGAACCATTCGGTTATGGATGAATACCTTTTAGTGGAATATTATACTCCGACAGGACTCAATACATTGGATTCACAAAATCAGTATGACAATAGACCACTTGGTTTTACCGAAAATGGTGTGAAAATTTATCATGTTGATAGTAGAATCGTTCAATGTCATTACGATTCGGAACTTTATACAACAGTTTTTGACAAATATGTCGATGAAATACCTGAAACTTCTAGCGATGGTGTTTATTATGTTATCGGAGCATCAAATAGTATTTCAGATTCTCGAACTGACGCAAAAAGAGCAGGGCGATATAAACAAATTGCACTTATTGAAAACAAAAAATATAATCAGCTTCAAAGCGGAGTGCCCGCTGATAACGATTCATTATTTCAAGTCGGTGATATATTCGATAGTGAAACTTCTGCATATATTGCGAATAATAAATGGAATAAAGGTGGCGATATTTCATTCTCATTAGAAGTAACTCAAATGAATGATGAATATGCTACGCTTTCTATTGATTATAAGGGAGAGTAATTATGAAAAAGAAAAGTATAAAATTATTTTCAATTATTGGAGCATCATTATTGCTTCTTACAGCCTGCGATAATAGTGAAAGTACAACGACTGGTTATATCGCAGAGACGCTTTTTGAAGCAATAGAGAATACCAGAAACGATTATCAAATGAACATCGAAACTGGATTAGGATATTCTTATCCTTACCAAATTATTAATGACGAATTTTATTATTACGCTCCAGGCGTTGAAAATTACATTTTATTAGATGAGGACGATGAATTTTATCATAGTTTCGAAAGAACTCAGTTAAATGTTCAAGAAACATATAGGTTCGGAATGGACGTTCATGGAAGAGCCGGAAAAATTAGTGATAAGGAAACTTTATACACAACTGATTTTATGGATATATTAGATACATATTCAGATGATTTTGTAAAGCTTGATGAAGATACTTATTACTGCAGTATTAAAGCTTTAGCGTATGAATTGAAAGAATATTTTCAAAATCGCGCATTTTCATACTGTAACTATTTTGAAGTCGATTTAGGAAACGATGGAAGAATTTCATCATTTCGTTCCTATGAAAAATCCCTTGAAACAGCAAGCTTAGTTGGCGAGGTATCATTTGTTAAATTTGATAAAAATGCCTTTGAACCTTATACTCTTTGGAATCAGTCTGGCAGAAAAATAAATCTTCGAATACTTGATTTAAAATTAGGTTCATATACAAATAACAACTTGAATACATATAAATTATTTTACGCAAACGAGGAGGTTGAAATAGAAGGTATAGTTTCTTCTTTTGACTATAATAATAACTTTGTTATTGCTGTAGATGATAATGTATCTGGCTGTGTTGGCGTTCAAGTAACATTAAAAGATCAAACAAAACTACCGTTAATAAATGAACGCATTAAAGTAAAAGGAACTGTTTATCAAAATAAATTCGTTGGTCAAATAATCGATGCATCTTATACATCGATAAGCCTTGAACAGACTCATCCAGTTTTCAGCGAAGAACAGATTGTTTCTTCTTACGGAGGAGGATACTTTGCTGCTTATATTTTTGCTTTTACTCCAATTTATTCTGATTCCGTATACACAACATATGCTTATGTTTCATCTCTTCCAAATGAAATTGAAGAAAACAAAGATACTTACATTGAAGTAATTTGTCCAACTCAAAAAGTGGAAAATGATACATTTCATATGCAAATTGTTCTTCCAAAAGAAATGAGTGTCGAGGAAAGAAAAACTGTTGTTGATGACTTAAAACAATATGGTGTTTATAGTGAAACTAATAATGTAGCTTCAGAAATATGTTTTGATAATTTCATTATTCGTTTTTATCCTGAATATAACTATCATGTTCAACTTGAATATGGAAAACAGAGCGAAATTTATAAATCTTTAAGCCCACAAGAAAAAGTTGAAAAAATGTTTGGGATATCCAATTTCCCATTCCCAAGTGCTGAAACATATAACTATTTCACTTTTGGTGGTTCAACTGGCATGTCTTTAGAAATCACATATGGAGAAGAAGGCAACACTGTTGGCGTTTATTACAATGTTTCATCTTTGAAGGCAACTTTAATAGACGAAGAAATAGAAAATCTTAAGAAAATAGGTTTTGTTTTCTACGACGAAATTTATGATGAAGGTCATTCGTTACACCAAATCTACAAAAAAGATAATGTCTATGTTGATATTCTTTTAGCGGACGCAATGTACACTGAAGACGAAAAAATGTTTAGTATGTGGATTTATCAAGGCGATTTAATTTCCATGCCTAGCATTGAAGAAATTATAGAGAGTAAAATCCCTTATTTCTCGGTCGATGATTTTGTTAAACCAACCGGAATTACTTCTTCAGATATTTCTTTCTATCAACTTCAAAACTATGCCGGAATCACATTTGAAGAAGGAAATTATTTAAATTGCATCGTTATCGATGTAAATGAAGATTGCTTTAGCGCTCTTCGTTCTGCTTATTTAAATGAAAAAGGTTTTAAGACATTTAGAAACGAAGATAATAAGCCTTATACTTATACAACTCGTGGCACAAACCATTATGTTTACTATAAAGAAATTGAAGGAAGTAGTGAAAAAGTCTTTGTAGATATGGCTATGTATCCAACATCAAGTTATACTTTTGCAGGACATAATAGATTTACAAATCGTATTGAAGTTCTTGTTTATAAAGGCGAAAATCCTTTATCTACACATTATGAAAATAATCTAAACGATTTTTCAAATTATATGAATGAAACTTATGGCAGCGGATCGTTTAATGTAAATTTCAGTGTTGAAACAAAAGTTGAATATTATAGAGCGCTGCCAGATGGTAAGGGATATGACTATCTCTATTATGGTTATTATTATGAATTCGATGCATTCCTTTATTCAAAAGATTTAAATGCAACATATAACGATGTTATCAAAGGTTTGACTGATGCTGGATATTCTCTTTCCACGATAACAGAAAAAGGAAACGTATGTTATTCTAAGCCAACCGATTCTGGTTATGGTGTATTTGTATTTATTATTAAAGAAGACGGATATATCAGGATCATTGATGGCGTTGGTGGACTAGACTTCTAATTCACATAAGTAAAATCACTACAATTAAATCTCTCTATTGCGTATAGGGGGATTTTTTGTGTTTTTATTAATTCTAGAGATGATATATAATAATTTTTATTGAACATGAAGTATAAACATGGTTTACATTTTGATTATCCAAATGACATACATGGTCATATGATTTCACCTGAACAGGTTAGAGACGAAAAATTAGATAAAGATTTTGCGTTTTATGATAAAAGCAAAAAGATGGTCTTTCTTCAAACTTTGTTTCAATTTGTTTTTATTTTATTGGTTTTTCCGGTTAATTATTTGCGTTATGGTTGCAAAATTATAGGAAGAAAAAATCTAAAAAAATTTAAAGATGTCTATAAAAATGGTTTTATAAGTGTATCTAATCACGTTTTTGAATGGGATTATATTTGTGTTAGAAGTGCGTTAAAGCCTAAAAGGGGTTATATGACTATTTGGAAAGATAACCATAATTCTTCACTAGGCAAATTGATGCGTGTTGTGGGTTCAATACCAATTCCTGAAAAAAATAATTATGAAGGATTAGCAAAGTTTAATGAATCAGTTATTGAAGCCTTAAAAGATAAGCAGATGGTGCATTTTTATCCTGAAGGAAGTATGTGGTATTTTTACCAAGATTTAAGAGATTTTTTACCTGGTGCTTTCCATTATTCTGTTGTCGCTGATAAACCTGTTATTCCATTAGCAATATCTTTTAGACCACCTAAAGGATTATTTAAACTTTGGAAAAGAAATGGCGCACCCTGCGTAACAATTGAAATAGGAGAACCATTATTTCCGAAAAAAGATGTGCCAAGAAATGAAGCAATTAATGATTTATGTAAAAGAGCGCATGATTCTATTAAATACATGATTGAAAAAAACACACCAAATGTATAGAATATTTGCGTTTGGTTAGGCAAATGAATTTTAAAAAAATTGACTTAAACAACTATTATAGAAAAGATGCATTTATCCGCTTTAGCAAAGGCGTTAAATGTTCTTTTTCGATGACAACAAAAATAGATGTATCAAAATTATATGAATTTTCAAAACGCTCAAATACAAAATTTTACATAAACTTTCTTTATATTGTGACCAAAGTAATTAATTCAAGAGATGATTTTAAAATGTCATATTTATCGGAAAGTGATGAATTAATTTGCTATGAAAAAGTAAATCCAATTCAATATATTTTTCATGAAGAAACAAAAACTGTTTCGCTTGCTTATTCTACCTATTATGAAGATTACAAAACATTTTATAAAAATGCATTAAATGATATTGAAGTTGCAAAAAAGCAAAAAAATTACGGATTTGATCCAATTAACCATCCAAACTGGTTTGATGCTTCAGTTATGCCGTTTTCATCATATGAATCTTTTAATATAGAACTTCCTGATGGAAATATTTATTTAGCTCCTATTGTGAATTGGGGAAAATATAAAAATGAAAACGGGAAGTTAATTATGCCTGTTACAATAAGATTGAATCACGCAATATGCGATGGCTATCATGCTGGATTATTCTTTAATCTAATTGAAAAAGAAATACAATATTTTGTAGAATAATTGCGTATGGAAAATGAAAATAACGCACAAAATTTAGAACAATTAAAACCTACTTTTTGGCAAAAAACAAAAAAGTTTTTAAAAAGAGTACAAAATATATTATCTAAAACCACTAACGGGATGGCGATTGGACTTTTTGCAACTCTCATCGTTGGAACGATTATTAGTCAATTTGCAAAGATTCCTAATTTTGAAGTTATTGATGAGTTTGCAATAGTGATAAAAGGTTTAATGGGTGCTGGAATTGGCCTTGGCGTAGCTATTTCTTTAAAAATGAAACCTATTGCACTAGCAACAACTATGGTTGCTGGGGCAATTGGAAATTATGCTTTTAAATTTAATGGCGGGATTGTTGAGCAAATAAGCGATCCTTTATCATGTTATGTATGTGCAATGATTTGTGCTACCGCGATAAAATTAATAATGGTCAAAAAGACTCCTATTGATTTAGTCATTATTCCTTTATTAGGGCTAACTTTCTCGCTTATTTATTCTTTTATTTTAGCTCAATACGTTAATTATGTGACAAAGGGCATAGGCATTCTTGTTAAATTAAGTTTTGATACAGTGCCATTTGTTATGTGTATCGTTGTTAGCGTTTTAGTTGGTATGTCTTTAACCGCTCCAATATCTTCAGTGGCTATATGCGCCGCCATTAATATCGGTGCTGTTCCATTAGCGGCTGGCGCTGCACTTATCGGTTGTTCAACTCAAATGGTGGGTTTTGCCATTCAAACCGCTCACGATAATAAGTGGGGAAGCGTGCTTGCTATTGGTGTCGGTACAAGTATGCTTCAATTCAAAAACATTGTAAAACACCCATTAATTTGGCTTCCAACAATTATTGCAAGTGCTATTTTAGGACCATTTGCAATGCTATTTAATTTCGAATGTGGAAGTGTAGGAGCTGGAATGGGAACATGTGCGCTTGTCGGATTAATAGATGCATTTGGAACGATGAATTTTGATTTCATGCGTTGTATGTTGTGCATTATTTTTACTATATTTGTTCCTGGTGCATTAGTTTTTATCATTGATTATATATTCAGAAAGCTTAAATGGATAAAAAAAGGTGATCTTGCACTTAATTTCGAAAATGATTCAAATATAACAAAAGAAGAATCGCCAAAAACGACTAACTAGCCAACATTTTTCTAAAGAAAATTCAAAATGTGATGAAAAAAATAAAAAAACAATTGAAAATAAAACAAATATATTTTAATATAATTTTCGCTATGCCGTCGTAGCTCAACCCGGCAGAGCAGCTGAATCGTAATCAGAAGGTTGAAGGTTCAATTCCTTTCGACGGCACCACGATCCCACTTGGATGTTTAGCTCAGCTGGGAGAGCATCTGTTTGACGTACAGAAGGTCACAGGTTCGAGCCCTGTAGCATCCACCATGAGACAATTCACTTCGGGAAACCGAAGTTTTTTGT
>DNPJ01000013.1 GCA_003501485.1 Bacillota bacterium | reverse complement strand
TATCCATGCTTAACACAAATTCTAAGAACAGAATGGGGATTCAGAGGAAGTGTCATTACTGACTATTCTTCCGGTGGTGGAAGAGGTGGAATGAACCCTGAACAAGGCGTAAAAGCAGGTAATGATTTCTGGCTTAACCCTAATGAAGGTAGTAACGGCGCTAAACTTGATAGAAATGACCCAACAATGGTCACCTGTGCAAGAATGGCTGCTAAAAATATTGTTTATACATATGTTGATACATATCAATACGCCAAAACACATAATGCAGGTGACGATCCTAGATACAACGTCGAAGTAGGTATTAAAAATGTTGAATCCGTATTTGCATGGTGGGTTCCATTACTAGTTGGCATTGATGTTATTGTGGCTCTAGGTGTTGGCTTAGGTGTATTCTTTATCGTTAAACCAAAGAAGCTTAAAACCGCTAATGGGGTTACTGATGGTTCAACAGGAAATGCTTCTAATGATGATAAAACTAAGCAAATGAATGCTGAGTTAAAGAAAAGAAGAAAATTAGAAGATGAAATTGAATCTTTAAAGAAAAAAATTCAAGAAAAAGAAAAAGAATTGAATAATTTGAAATAAGCAAATCCTTGAATTCTTAGGGGGCGTATCCTAAATTATGCGCCTCCTTTTTTATATTTGTTCTATGAATATTATTTATTTATTTATTTGGGTTTCACTAACTAATTAATATTGACTTCTGGAATCAAAAGGGAAAAATCATCATCTCGTTGTTTTCCATTTAATAAAAATGGTAACTTTACCAAAAATATTAAATGAATAGATGTATTAGTGTTGTAGTTAATCAAACACAATGATTATTAATAAGTTGGTTCTTTGAGTTCTTGCTATAAATTAATTAGTAAAAAGGAACGAAGAACTCAAAATGTTTTGTTTCATATCAATGTCTTTATAATATGCTTATAAATTTTCCTAAAATCGTTTGTTTGAGCACTTGTTATATTTGAATATATCATTAATATTTTGTAGAATTTAGTTAATAAAAATCTTGCCTAATTTTAAAAATAGTGGGTTTAAAAATCAAAAAGATATTGTATAGAAAAAAATAAATATGTTTCAAACGGTAATGATTGAAGAAAAGCGCAACTATAGTTTAAGGAATAAATTAAGTCAGGAGAATAATGATGGAATTTGAAATCAACATTAATGATCTTTATTCTTCTTTTCCTGAACTTCTTGATGTACTTTTAAAAGATAATACGACAAAGAAAAATATTATTTGGGCGACTGATTATTACAAAAAGAAAGGAACCAGTTATTTAGAAACAGATGAAATACAACCGTTTCATTTAACTGGAAAAGTTCGAGTGATTAGCCCAAGAATTGAGAAAAGCAAAACAGAACAAACAAAAAGAAGTAAAAACAATGCAGAAGTTTTTACTCCGTCATGGATAGTAAATAAGCAGAACAACCTTATTGACAATGCATGGTTTGGAAAAGAAGGAATATTTAACATAGAACACTGTGATAATTCTTGGACACCAACCGATAAAATTATTTTTAATGATGGCAAAGAATGGACCGAATATGTTAATAACATTTGTTTGGAAGTTTCCTGTGGCGAAGCGCCTTACCTTGTATCGCGATATGACACTGTAAATGGAAAGAAGATGGAAATAAAAAATAGGATAGGTCTTCTTGATAGAAAATTTAGAGTTATAAATGAAAATGCAAAAGACGACAAAGAATGGATTGAGTATGCTTTAAAAGCTATTAAATCTATATATGGTTATGAATTTCAAGGGGATAATCTTTTAATAGCAAGAGAAAATGTTTTGCTTGGTTTTCTAGATTATTATTTTGATAGATTTAATAAATTGCCAGATAAAGAATTTCTTCTTAATGTTGCAACAATAATTAGTTGGAACATCTGGCAAATGGACGGAATTAAATATGTTGTTCCTTTTTCATGCCACAATGAAGAAGAAGAGTTTATTCAAATGAGTTTATTTGATGAACCAGAAGAACGGAAATTTGATATTTGCCCAGGGTGCAAATTTGATGATCCTAAAAAACATAACGGCAAAAGGTGTTACATCATGGATTGGGAAAAAAATAAAAAAATCAAATTTGTTTCATTGATATGGAGGTCTTACGAATATGCTGGATGAGAACAAAAAGAATGAAGCTTTAGATGCTGAAAGCAAATATAAATCCGCAGTTGAATCGGCGAATGAATATGTTGAGAACTTTGATATTCTTGAAACGATTACTAATGTTGGAAACGATGAAGTTTTCACACCAAGAAAAACATGCGACATGATTTTAGATTCTCTTCCAGAAGAAGTTTGGCACAACCCAGATTATAAATGGCTTAATCCAGCTACAAAAAATGGAATATTTGAAAGAGAAATAGCAATAAGGCTGGATAATGGTCTTAAAGATATTATTCCTGATATGGAGCAAAGAAGGAAACATATTCTTCAAAATATGATTTACGCTATTGGTCAAACAAGATTTACCGCTAACGTTGCTAGAAGAACGGTTTACTACTGTTCTCAAGCTAACAGAAAATGCGATGGGATCAAAGCCAATGATGGTCACTACGTCAATGGTTATGCCATCGGAAATGGAACTTGGTTCGATGATGAAGAAGGAAATATTAAGACACCGAATACTAATCATACTTTTCTAGGCAAAAAGGAAAAAGCAAAATGCAAATACTGTGGGATTAGCGAAACTTCTTCTTATAACGACGCTAACCAGCGTGAGAGATACGCATATGAGTTCATTCATTTTGATGGAGATGAATTATTGGAACATCTGCAAAATAGATTCTTTGGAGGTAATAGGAAAATGAAATTT
>DNPJ01000037.1 GCA_003501485.1 Bacillota bacterium | reverse complement strand
GTTCTGAAATCTATTACATGTATACTTTATTCGTCAACAATGCTTGGGAATATTATTGCTATACAATGATGACCAAATACATTGCTGATGGAAAAACAGGTTACAAAGATTTAAAAGGTAATTACAACGCTCAAGCAGCGAAATTAACTGAACTTGTCAAAGAATATAGTGGTCACGAACCAGATGAACCAATTTCTGGTTCAGATATTACAAAGATTGCTAACTTTGAACGTGTCGGTGTAAAAGTTAATGATGCAGGAGAACTAGTATATACACTTCGTACATCCGCTAAGTTCTTCCCAACAATGCTTACTTACACCCCATATACTCCAACAAACAAAAACTTCTACAAAGAAAAAGGAACCAAATATGGAACAACCGCTGATAATATGCTTTATTGCGGCGCATTCTATATTACTGAATTCCAATCCAACAAAGTAACATATCAAAAGAACGAAAAATATTACAATAAAGACAACGTTCATATTAGCACTGTTAATTATAAAGTTGTCGATACTTCCACAAGTTACAAAGATATGCGTGAAGCGTTCGATAGAAACGAAGTTGATGGATTTGCATTGAATCAAAAAGATGAGACAGGTTGGAAGATGTATATCACCGGTGAAGACGGCACAGGAACAATGGAAAATCCTGCCAGTGATAAAGTTAACTCTCGCGAAATGACTGATGTTGACTATACATATCATTTCAATTTAAACGTCAATCGTTCAACTGATTCCGCTTCATTCTCAAATGCAACATATTGGGATGATCTTGGAATTAAAAATGACGCTGACAAAGTTGCTACAATTGAAAATACAAATGAAGCGTTGAAAATTAGAGAAGTTCGTAAACTCATTCTCAATGGTATTGACTTATCTGTTTATAACGATCAATTCTATGTTGATGACAAGAACCAATACGCAATGAATACATTCACTCCACGTGGATATGTCTATGATGAATATGGTAAAGATTATGTCGATTTCTATTATGAAGAATACGCAAGTCAAAAAGGAATCACATTCGAAAAAGCTAAAGAACTTGTTGGACCTCAACAAATTTCTGGATCAAACTTTGTCGATGAACCAGCTGCTGATACACCTTGGTTATCAGTTAAGTCATTAAGAGAAGAAGCTATCAAAGCCGTTAATGATTATAATTCTTCATTCGGAAGTCTCTCACTTCCAATCGTCATTGATTATCTTGGCGCCGGTGGTATTTCCGCTGAAGCTCTTGGCAATGAACAATTGATGATTCAATCATTCAATGAAAGAGCCAATGGTTGCACAATTAACGCCAATAGAGTTAGTGATACTCTCCCAATGTGTACAACATTAGGAGCAAAAGAAGGTCATTATCCTTACTTTGAAATGGTTCACAACAAGATTACAAATCAATCTACATGGTCATCATGCGCTAACAATGGTTATTACACAATGGCAATGTGGGGTTGGGTTGGAGACTACGCCGATCCATTAACATATGTTCACTGCTATGTTAAAAATGGTGAAATGTCAAAAATGACTGGAAACACTGAAGACTTCGATAACTACCGTTTAGTTGATGGAAGCCTCAAGAAAGACGAAGGTCATATGCTTGATGAATTTACCAAACTTGTAGATGAAGCTGCAGCTATTACAGATTCTGATAACCAACGTTTCTCAAAATTTGCCGCTGCTGAATATATGCTCATTAATGATATTTACACAATGAAGCCTGTTTATATGTCTACACAAGGTTGGACAGCTAGCGTCTCTCGTGCTTGTGGATATGAAAATCCAGACGCATGTTATGGTCTTGCTAAAAACAGCTTAGTTGGTATTTGGGTACTTGACGAAATTCCAACTGGACAAGATCGTAAAGATGCTCGTGCTCTTCAAGCAAAAAATAAACAAGAAGCACTTGCAAGTGTTGGTAATAATACAATTAATCCAGCATTTGATAATTAATTAAAAATTAGTCCTAGGACTGGCATTGCCAGTCCTTTGACTTGTTAGAAAGGAACTTAAATGGCCACTTATATTATTGGATATACTCTAATTGCGCTTATCGCAATTTTTGTTATATTTGTCGAACTTGTCGGTCATAAAGTCATCTTTAAGCATTCACCAAAAATTCAAAACATTTTCGGTCATCCATTACTAATGTATTCATTAAGACGTATCGGAAGTGCTTTGATTTCTATCCTTCTTGCTATTACCGCCACATTTTTCTTAATTAGATTCAAAGTCGAATTTAATGGCGGCGAAGAATTTTGTTCTCAAATTATTAAAAATTGGTCAAAAATGAATGAACAAATTAGACAGGCACAATGCGTAAATATTAAAGCTGATTTAGGAATTACTGATAACTGGTTCTTAGATTTAATTACATATTTCTTTAATATTCTTCCATTTCCTAAAACTGTTTGTTTAACCGAATATGGAACAGAAGTAGTTAATGATACTGTTCATTATATTGTTACGACCAAAGACTGCCGCGTCACATTGATGAATTTGGGAAGAGTTTTCTTCCTTGAAGGCGATGTTGGAAAATATGTCACAGACGTTATTGGAGAACGTATGGGCATATCGTTCCAAATTGGTATTATTGCTGTTGTCGTCGAAATTGTCTTAGGTTATCCAGCAGGCATATTAATGGCTAAACACAAAGATGGTGTTTTTGATAAAATAGGCAAAACTTATATTATTTCTATTGATGCAATACCTGGTGTTGCATATTACTACATTTGGATGGTAATCCTATGTACGCTTATAGGTCTTCCAAAAACTTATGATCCAAACAATTTCTTATCGTTACTTCCTCCAGCCTTAACAATGGGTTTTACAGGAATGGCAGGAATTGCTCTTTGGGTTAGAAGATTCATGCTTGATGAATTTAATTCTGATTATGTTAAATTTGCTCGTGCAAAAGGTTTATCAGAAAATAGAATTCTTTACACACATGTTTTAAGAAATGCGATTGTTCCGTTAATTCGTTCAATTCCATCCGCTATATTGGGCGCATTGCTTGGAACATTCTATCTTGAAAAAATTTATAGCGTTAATGGCCTTGGCGGTCTTTTAGTCAACGCTGTTAATAAGAGCGATTTTTATGCCCTTCAAGGTATTATTATCGTTTCTGCTTTAATTTCAATTTTGAGCTACTTATTAGGTGACATTGTTACAGCAATTGTTGATCCTCGTGTTAGCTTTTCAAATGAATAGGAAGGAGGATTTATGACACATAATAATGTTAAAGATTTAGATTCGGTTGTTTATCATAATGTTGAAGACTTATTTACTGTTGTTGGTGCATCCGATGAAAATATTGAAAAATTATCTTCTGCTCCTTATTCTTATTGGCGTGAAACGATAAAACAATTATTCAAAAAGCCATTAGCAATTGTATGCATGGCCCTTTTGTTCATAATTATTTTCTTTACAATTTTTGGACCAATGATGTCGTATCATGAATTTTATGGTGTCAACCATGAAGAATTTGCACCTAACCTTGGTTGGAACGCAACTAACTGGTTTGGTAC
>DNPJ01000083.1:1586-3036 GCA_003501485.1 Bacillota bacterium | reverse complement strand
ATTTTCCAATATATAATCAGCCCACCTGTAGTAATGTTCTTTATTTTTCACAATATGTTCGGCCATTATAGTACAATCAACTATATCATCACCAATCATTTTATTAATTGAAAATCTATTTTGTGTAACAATATTAAAATATATCTTTTTTCTATTAACATATGGAATTACTAACACACCACCAGTACCTAAATCTCTAGCAACTATCTTTTTTAGTTTCTTTTTTAATCTTTTCAAAGTTTCTTGTAGTAATTCCGCTCTTTTATTATCTCCAACAATATCAATGTTACTATCACTTATTGTTATATTTGCCAATTTATTAGCAAATATCGCGGTAAAATTAATATCTTTATCATTTTCATAATTATAAGTAAAATCATCATTTGCTTGCATTAACATATCATCTGACACTTGTTTTTTACCGAATAATGCAAGTATTTTATTCCAAAATCTTACAAACATACTATTACTCTCCTTTTCTTCTCCATATAGGATTCATTGCATATCTTACACTGTCTATGCAATGATTATCTGCATCTACATATCCAGTAATATAATTTCCATCTTTGTCTTGTGGATATTCATATATGGTAAACTCTTCTGCTGTCTTAGGGCATCTTCTAGGATCTATTACTATTTTTGCTAATCCAGATAACCATTTCATTGAATATTCAACACTATCAGGTCCTTTCTTTGCACCTCTCATAAGAGAACCATAACTTTGAAAGTCTCCTATTGATTTTGGTTCTGCACTATCAGCAGTAATTAAATCATCGTTTTTTACACCTTTATTTTCTTTTAAGTAATTCCAAACTTTTGAATTACTCATTTTATTCACAACATATTCATCAAATATATATAGTGTTAATTTATTAGGTTGATAACACATTTTAGTCCATGCCAATGGATCAGGAAACCATCCAAAGTCCATTCCTTGATACAAATAATCAAAGTTTTCTATTTCCTCATCTGTTATTTCCCTTAATTCAACATTTTCAAATACATTTCCACCATCACCAGTTTCCTCTCCTAAATACTCATTTTTAAAAGCAACAGGATTATTTTGTTTTAGTAGTTCTGCATCATCAAAGAAAGGTTGTCCTAACCAATCCACTGGTGCATCTAGATATGTACTCTTATGAACTAACCTTTTAGGATTAGGTGATCTTTTTTCGACATTAACGAAATGTTTTTTTGATTTTGGTGTATTATATATTCTAAATGTTATAAACTCATTTCCACCACGTTTTACTGACTGGTCTATTTTACGAACTTCATTCATACCAGTCATTTGGTCAAATTCTTCGTATATTCTTATTGCTATATACATATTTTTAGGTGGTTTAATTGATTTGATTTTTCCCGGATCATCAGCTCCTCTAAAATAAATCATTTGGCCTGTCTTTTTGTTTCTCATTTCAAGTGGACTTTTAGTTTTAACCCAATTTTC
>DNPJ01000083.1:0-1490 GCA_003501485.1 Bacillota bacterium | reverse complement strand
TTGACTATAAACTGAATCTTTTAATGTATTGGCTACTTTACGAATACATATAGCACACCAATTAGGATTATTTTCTAGTTCTTCTGGAACTATCTGAGACCAAAAAGAAGATTTGGCACTTCCACGACCACCCTCTAACCAATAGTCATCGTGTTTTCTATCTTTTATATCTCTATACAAATCAACAAATGCTTTACCTATATTTTTGGCTGGCATATATACTTGTTGTTTATTGTTTTCTAAATTAAGTTTTTGCATCTCTGCAAATTTAAATTCTTTATCTATTAGAATACCATAAGCACTTGCTAAATCTTTTACATTAGTAAATGCATCTACTTTATCAGCCTTATCATCTATTGCATTAACAAGTTTAGATATGACTTGAAGTCTTTTATTGTTTGTTTCTGTTATCATTTCCAGCATAGATTTAGTATTTTCTTCTTTTTTTTGTTCGATTTTTTCTTTAATCTCTTTATTTTTACTATCTTTGCAAAGTTTCCTAACAGTATATTCCGAAACATTGTTCATTCTAGCAGTCTCGGAATAATTATTGTTTTCAACGAAATCAGCAATTATTTTCTTCTTTTGCTTATCAGTTAATTTGGTTCTGTTAGGTTTCTTTTTAGTTTTTTTGTTTATTGTAGGCACATTAACCACCTTGCAAGTTCTCTCTTATTCTTAAACTCTTCCTTTGCTGGGAAATCATCTTCGTTATCTAACAATTCATATGATACTCTAAATGTTTTACTGATTTTTTCATTTTTAGCAACAGTTAATTCTATGATAGTTATTTTATATTTCTTTGATAAGTTGATTAAAGCTATTCTTATGTACTTATCTAGGTTCATAACCATCACCTACTTTTCTTCTATTACATCTGCTTTTTCTTTTTTTATTGTTTCTACTATTCCTTTTTTTTCTAATTCTTCAATTCTTTTTTCATCAAAGTCTACTATTTCATCTTTGTTATACCATATATTCGTTATTTTATCTGGATAACCTTTTAGCACTCTTGCTTTCATTTTTTTCCTCTCTTTCTTTAATTCCTTTTTGTTAGATAATACATCATCTTTACAGAACATATAGTCACTGCAAGTTTTGCAAGTATTATTCTTCATACACTTTTTATAGTTCATACTAATCAACCCTTTTTTACATAATAAAAAGACACTAGTGTGTCCATATTCTGATTACATACTAAATGAAAAAGGAAAATATCATTTAATAGAGTAAAGAAGGTATGTAATCTCGTATTAGTAAGTACTATACCATGGATATTGAGTTAGTTTGTTCAACCTACCAGACCTACATTTCACTCCCAATATGTATTGACTTATATATTCATCGTAGTAGGTTACTATACTTCATAATGCAATACTTGGTATATCATCAGTATACTACCTACTAATAGGTAGTAACTAGAGGTATAATATGTGAACTATATATTATCACAATATCATTGTATACCTAGATTTGTCCGATTTTGTCCG
>DNPJ01000140.1:1300-3801 GCA_003501485.1 Bacillota bacterium | reverse complement strand
CAAAGAAAATAACTAATGCTTCAGTTAAATTTTACAAAAACGAAGTCTTTGTAACAGGGCATGCTGTATTTGAAGAAGAAGGCGACACTGACTTTGTCATTTATAAAGGTTTATTTGCTGATAAGTATTATGATATTGATTCTTATAATGGAAAACACGCACGCATTAAAGATATAGTTGAAGGCAATGTTAGTTTTGAAGATTCAAATTATAAAATCACTGCTAGTGACGCAAAGAAGGATTTTGATAGCGTAAAGTATACTAAAGATTGGTTTGTTGGTGACCTTCTTCCTTTCTTTGTAGATGAGAATAAACCAACCGCAACTATAAGAGAAGCAAATAATAAACAAAATGTTACATTAGAAGCTTATGGTGGTGGAACAAAAACCATGAGCGCTGAATTAACATTTGATGAAAATAAAAATCTTCTTGGTGGATCTATTAGCGTTATCGATTGGGGAAAAGATAATTTTGATAGTGAAACATTAAAACCATATGATAAAGATCAAGAACCTGTTTCTTCATCGAAAAAAGAAGCAACTCTTTTATTAGGTGAAATCACGGGCAATGATAACGAAACAAGCGTTGACTTATCACCATATTTTATATCTTCAATAGATGATTTTGATGTTAAAGGTTATTCTGATGGACTTGAAAAAGGAACCGCAAATATTGGTGATTCAATCACTTTTAATGTAAACTCATTTACACCAAAAACAGCTTTAAATGTTTCAGATGTTAAGATTTTATCATCTGATAACGAGGAGGTTGTTAAATTAGAAAATGAATCGCTTAATACATTTAAGGCAATCAAAGCGGGTACTGCAAATATTACGGTTGGTATTAAAAATACTGATGTAAGAGCCACTAAACAGATAACTGTTCTCACTCCTACTTTGAAAACTATTTGGCTTAGTGCAAAAACAAAAACAATTGATACAGGTTCTACATTTAAAGCCACTCTTGAATTGATGCCTGCTGAAGTGATATCTAGTTATACAAAAGATGATTTTAATGTAATTATAACTGGAGATAGCGAGGCTATTAGATTTGATGGTTTTAATGACAATCTAACAGAACTTAATTTTACTGCGCTAAAAGCCACTAAAGAAAATGTTCCTGCTAAAGTGAATGTAGAATTAAAAGATGGTTCGAAAAAATCAAATAGTATTTCATTTATTGTCAAAGATCCAATTGTTGAGCAAGACAAAACATGGCTTGTAGGAACATGGAAAGCAAATACCACAATCACAAATAGTTATAATGAAAAAGTAGTTTATGAATCAACTTTTAAATTCTTTAATGATAATAGCGGAACAATTGTTCAAAAAGTAACTGATGTTGCTGTCGATAACGAAGCATCATTTACATATGTTTATGATGGAGAATCGATCATCATAAAAACATGGACAGGTGATGATTATAACACGATTAAAAAACCAACAAGTATTGTCATTTCTAGTGATAAATCCACAATAACAGTTGTATTGTTGTCAGAAGACGTGAATGGAGATTATAACCAAATCACTATTGAATTAAAAAAGGATGTCGATCTAAGCTGGTTAGTAGGAACCTGGAACGCAAGTGAAGATGATGACATGCCAGCGACTACTTTAACATTTAATCTTGATTTTACAGGAACCGCAAAATTCGCTGCATATGGTGGAAATATTGCCTTTACTTACACATACGATGGAACAAATCTTACATTAAAATTAAATTCAAGCATTTATTCATATAAGAAAACTGTTTCGGTTTCAAAAACAAAATTGGTCATCCAATTCAAAGACGATGAGGCATCATTTACTTCAAATTTAACAAAAGCGAATTAAAAAATATTCATTTGTAAGGAATCTCAAAAACTAGGGATTCCTTTTTATTATCAACAAATCAAATATTGACAAGAAAGTGCGGGGGGGGGGTATTATAAGAACATATTTTAATAATTTGATTGGAGAAAGTATGAAATTTTGCACAAAAACTTTAACTACATTATGTTTTGCATTTTTGTTAACTAGCTGCGGAGGTGAGCGTGTTGTTAAAAGTGCAGATGCCGCGAAAATAGCGGAAGGGCTCAGTTTTTCTAATACAAATATAGTATCAGGAGTAGAAAAATCGAAATTAACAAGTTCTACTATCGAAGGAGGGCTTAATTCTTACGCCCAAAAAGAACTCAATACTTTTAGTAGCGAAGAAAAAACTAATGAAATTAATAACCCATCAGACTATATGGTAAGCTCAAAAACAATTAAATTAATGGGCGATAAGAACACAATTTATAAAGTTAATGGTACCGCTATTACAATAGAGGATACTTATATTCAAACAACTTTAATTACACCTATAAATTATGTGAAAGATATAGAAACTTATTATTATGCATCAAATGGAATGCTAGAAAAATTGGTTCTTGAATCAACACACGGTTTTGTTGACGGAAGCTATTACACAGCTACATGGGAAAATATTTATTCATGGGTTGTTTCAAAATAAAAAGGAGA
>DNPJ01000140.1:0-1069 GCA_003501485.1 Bacillota bacterium | reverse complement strand
GAGGATACAGGATGGTATTTGTATGAGGGCGCATATTATGCAAAAGTAAGCGCAAAACCTTTATATGGCAATAGTACTGATGCGGTTTTTGAAAATGGTGATAAAATCGTTGAATTCGATTCCTATTGGTTTAAATGCGAACCTATTATTTGGAGAATTCTTGCTGAAAAAGATGATGGATATTTGGCTTTTAGCGAATATGTATTAGAAAGTCATGTTTTTAATAGCAATACTTGGAATGATTATTCTCAATCAAGTATAAGAACATATTTAAATATGGAATTTTTCAATATTGCTTTTTCTAAAGATGAAGGAGAATATGTATTAGAAACATTAGTCGATAATAGCGCAGCTACAACTGCATCTCCATCGATGCATGAGGATTTTGATAATACACTTGATAAAGTATTCCTATTATCGTATCAAGATTTAATTAATGAAGAATATGGTTTTTCTAGTGAAAATGGGCCAGATAAGAACGGAAAAGACACAGGTAGAGGCACGAGCGTTACTGATTATGCAAGAGCAGTAGGCGCTTCATTTGCTAGTAATGGATATGGAACATATTGGACACGTAGCCCTGAATCTTCAATGTATGTCTATGATGGTGGAGTTACAATGGAAGGAAAAAGTTGCTATTCATCTGGAAATGTAAGACTAGCGATCACTATTAAAAAATAAAGTTCTTAGATAAACTTAATGTCTCTATTACGATTCATTAAGTTTTTTTGTTGATATAAAAATTTTATCTATTTTTAATTATTTTTTTATTAGATAATAAACATATGGAAAAACCACTCGCGGATTTACTTAGACCAACTTCACTTGACGAAGTGTTCGGACAAAAACATTTATTATCTAAAAATTCAACATTTAGGAAAGTTATTGAATCTAAAAAAGTTCCTAATATGATTTTTTATGGTCCCCCTGGTATTGGAAAGACTACTGTAGCAAATATAATTGCTAAAAATTCTAATTTAAAATTATATAAACTTAATGGAACAACATGTTCCACAGAAGATATTAAAAAAATAATCGATGATGTTTCATCATTATTTAATCAAGAAGG
>DNPJ01000119.1:653-4705 GCA_003501485.1 Bacillota bacterium | reverse complement strand
AAAAAAGGTTATGAATCTGGTATTAATGTTCCAATTAAAAAGGAACAATGCGGTTATGATGATGGTATTAAATTTGTTGATGAAATTAAAAACAAATTTGGTGAAAATATTAAATATACTTCTGATACAAAAAGAATTATTGAAAATTTTGTAAAGACTTATCTAAATGATATTAATCATATTCCAAATAAATATAGAGGAATGTTATATAAAAGATGGTATTGTGATTCGTTTAGAAGAGCGGTTAAAACGAATTTAACGCCTATAGTGAATTCTGAAAAAGGCGGAACAATAGAAGATGCTGATAATGTGTTGAAACATTTGCTCGCTAGATTGTTTGAGTTCTTGTATATCAGCGTTTATCGAGAGACTACATTTGCGGAAATATTCAAGAACGCCAATCCAAACCTTTTCTTAGAAGCGGTTGGCATTACAAAGAAAGATTTTGAGATACTTAATAAATACAAAGTTTTCCAAGAAGACGTTTTAAATAATTACATTCACGATTTTTTTGTTAATGAATCTTTAGGTGAGAAAATCAATTTAATAAATGAAGAAATACAAAAACAATATAGAAATAGCTTCGATTGGTTTGGCTTTGGGCTTGAAAGCTGCAATATTTCACAAGAAGAAAATAAGTCAGAAATTCACAATGTGGATTCTATAGAATATGACTCCACAAATATTTTTGATGTGCAAGATGCAACCAATGGCAAAACTAGCATTGTTAAAGATGACCACAAATCCGAATTCGCTTTGCTTGAAAAAATTAAAGATGTTCTTTCATCTAAAAAAATGAGTTCTTCTAAAATTGCTTCAGAGCTTGGCAAATCAAAAAAAGAAATTAATAAGGTTCTATTTTCTCATAATGATCTTTTCACTAGAGACATTTTCTTCAATTGGAAATTAAAAAAGAAAAATTAATTGTCTTTTGAAAAACAAATGTATTATTTGGGCTAAGTAACAAAAAAATTTCATACTAATCAAAGCTAATAAATCAAAATTATAGTAGATCAAAATCTTTTCTAAATTATTGATAAAAAAGTAATATCTGCAAGAATAATACAGAAGAATAAGAGGAGAAAACATGGACGCTAAAGAAGGAAACATATTTACCCTATTAAATGGGCTTAAGCAATATTTAATACCTGTTTATCAAAGACTTTACAGTTGGGAACGACCACAATGTGAAAGACTATGGAATGATATTGTTGCAATGCAAAAAGAAAATAGAGAAGGACATTTTTTGGGCTCTATTGTTTGCATTGCTGAAAAAACCACACCAATAGGAATTCAAAAGTATATGGTTATTGATGGTCAACAAAGATTGACCACTTTAACTTTGGTTTTGATTGCCCTTCGCGATAGTGTTACAGAAGAATCTGGTATAAATATCGATCAATTAAATACCTCATTTTTATTTAATCAGTATGAATTAGGAGAGAATAAATATAAGCTTCTTTTAACAGAAGAAGATAGAGATATTTTAATATCATTAATTGAAAAGAAACCTATAAAAAGTAATACTCGATCTAAATTATTAGCTACATACAATTATTTCAAATCTCAAATCGCAAAAAATGAGATTAGTCCACAGTTGCTGTTTGAGGCTACTGGCAAACTTCAAATTGTTATAATTACTCTTGTAAGAGACCACGATGATCCTCAAGCAATTTTTGAAAGTTTGAATTCTACAGGCAAAGAGTTGTCACAGTCTGACTTAATAAGAAACTATGTCCTTATGGGTATGGATAAAGAAACACAGCAGAATTTATATAATAATTTTTGGCGAACATTCGAAGAGCTTTTCGGGCACGAAAATCAAGATGGCAACATGGATTCCTTCTTTAGAGATTATTTAACCATGCAAATGCATAGAATTCCTAAAATAGGAAATGTTTATGAGGAATTTAAGGCTTGGAAGGTTAATTGCAAATTTAGTTCTAATGAAGATTTATGCAAAGATTTGTATGAATGTGCTTTGGTTTATACTGACATAATATTTGCCAAAAGTAGTGATGCAAAGTTGCAATCGTTATTTAAAGAAATTCAAACTTTAAATATGGCTGTTGCAAATCCATTCTTGATGACAATTATTCGTGATTACGAGTCGGGAATCTATCAATTGTCTTACGATGATTTAATTGAAATCATTAGACTTTGCATTAGCTATGTGCTTAGAAGAAGCATTTGTGACATTCCAACAAACTCTTTAAATAAGACCTTTGCAACCATTGAGAATGAAATCAAAAAAGATGATTATTTAAATTCGGTTAAAGCGTTCTTTATAAAAAAAGATGATTATAAAGAATTTCCTTCTGACAAGAAATTTGGTGAAGCCTTTGTTACAAAAGAAATCTATAAGATAAGAAACAGAAACTATCTTCTTGATAGATTAGAAAATTATGATAATAAATCACCTGTAGTTATTGAAAATCTTACAATCGAGCACATCATGCCACAAAATGAAAATCTAAGCGCTGATTGGAAAAACGAACTTGGCCCAGATTGGCAAAGAGTGCATGATACATATTTGCACACTATTGGTAACTTGACGTTAACAGGCTATAACTCCGAAATGAGTGACAAATCATTCATGGAGAAAATGGATATGAAAGGCGGTTTTAAGGAAACCGCTATTAGACTTAATAAATATATAGTTAAGCAAACGCATTGGACTGAGTCGCAAATGCAAGAAAGAGCTCAAATTTTATTAAAGAAAGCGTTGGAAATATGGTCTTTCCCTACTTTGACAGAAGAAGAACTTGCTCCATATCAAATAAAAGAAGCGGATGACACTCCTAAATATACTTTGGAAACATACAAACCCAATCTGTTAACAAAAGAGTTGTTTGAAAAATTAAACACGAGAATTATGAATCTTTCATCTAGCGTCAAAAAAGAATTCAAAAAGCTTTACGTTGCCTATAAACTCGAAACTAATTTTGTTGACGTTATATTTCAGGAAAAACGATTAAGAATATCAATTAATATGAAATTTACCGATGTTAAAGATCCAAAAGGAATTTGTAAAGATGTTACTGACGTTGGTAGATGGGGAAACGGCGATTGTGAATTGTTTTTTGATAATTTGAATCAGCTTGATTATATAATGGAGATTATTCAGCAATCTTATGATTCTCAGGCAAACTGAAGTTGATAATCATTGCTTTTTAGTTTGATACTTGGATTGTTAGCAAAAATTGATAGAAAATGTAATGATATAAAAACCGTTATATTTAATAAATAACAGAAAACAACTTAGATCTAAATTTAGTGTAACCTAAAGTTTTGTGACTGTTTTTAAAACCCTATTAGACCAATCCAAAGATTTAAAAAGACATTTAAAGTGGCAACTGATGCTATTTCTAAATTATCTATCCGGGAAAAGTGTGGAATTCTGCATAAAATGGAATATATGATTGAAAGAAATAAATATTTAAAAATGTTGATTGCCTCTAAAGAAAATGGTTTTCCTAAAGTTGTTACAGGCATTCGACGATGTGGCAAATCATATTTATTGAATAAAATATATAAAAAATATTTAATCGATAATGGGGTTCCCGATTCTAATATCATAGAAATGGATTTAACTAAAGTCTCGAATGCATATTATAGAGATCCATTATTTTTATATGACCATATTATTGAAATAACAAAAAATAATATTGGTATGAACTATGTTATATTAGATGAGATTCAAGAAGTATATTCTATCATTAATACTGCATTAACTGATGGGAAACATATTAAAGCAAAACCAACAGATGATGAAGTAATCAGCTTTGTTGATGTCATTTTAGATTTAGCTTCTATGAGCAATATCGATTTATATGTTACAGGAAGCAATTTAAAAATGTTATCAACTGATATTGTTACTGAATTTAGAGACAAAGCAACAAACATTATGCTACAACCATTATCATTTGAAGAATTTTCTAATTTTAAAAACAAAGATGAAAATACTTCATTAATGGAATATTTAATGTATGGTGGAATGCCACTTGCAGTCATAAAACCAGAAGCAGAAAAAGAAAAATATTTGAAAGAAC
>DNPJ01000119.1:0-608 GCA_003501485.1 Bacillota bacterium | reverse complement strand
CCGACTACATATTTCAAAGATATTATTGATAGAAAAAAAATAAGAAAAGTTGAGGCTTTGGATGAAATATGCACTTTGCTCGCTACATGTGCAGGCGACCTTGTTAATTCTGAAAATATTGCAAAACAATATAAAGAAAAAACAAATAATAAAATTGACTCCGAAACAGTTAATTCTTACATAAACTATTTTGTTGACTCTTTTCTAATATCTGAAGCATTTAGATATGATTTAAAAGGAAATAAAATAATCAATTCTACAAGAAAATATTACTATATTGATACTGGTTTACGTAACGCTAGACTGAATTTTATTTATGAAGATTCTGGCAAAATGTTAGAAAATATTATTTATAATGAGTTAATTTATAATGACTATAAGGTCAATGTAGGAACATTTGATACTTTTGAAAATAATAAAAATGGCAAGACTATAAGAAAATCACTTGAAGTTGACTTTTTAGCAGTTAAAGGAACTAGAATGTACTACATTCAGGTTTGTAATGATTACTCAAATGAATTAACACAAAATAGAGAAATTAAACCTTATACCGCATTAAAAGACGAAATACAAAAAATTATTGTTGTAAATAAACCGATAAAAGAATA
>DNPJ01000134.1 GCA_003501485.1 Bacillota bacterium | reverse complement strand
ATTTTGTCATATTTTTTCCCTTTCTAATGCATTAAAATCACATTTACAAACTCATCATAGATGATGTTTGGCTTTATTTTGTTTTGCAACTAATAGATGTGATGAACGCCTATTATTTAGCGTTTTATTTTTTTGGAAAATCACAAAAATAATATATTCATAATACTAGTTTTTTAAATAACAATTTAGAATAAAGGGCAAATAAATAAAAAAGTGTATCGATAAAATACACTTTTTCTATTATTAAGTTTTGAATCAGACCATTAGATTTCAATTGGTCACTTATTTTAAATCGATTTATTTTTTGATATATAAGATACCAATGGTTCCATAACCGCAATGAGATGAAACTACGCATCCCGCTCGTGTGATAGAAATTATATTTGGATCAACTAATTTTGCAACTTCATTATATAAATAATCCAAGTCTTCTTTGTTGACACCAGCATGGGTAATCATGACATGATCGAAATCAATATTTGGGAGATCGCTTTTAAGTTCATCAAGCATTTCTTGATATGCTTTTTTAATTGGACCGCGTGGCTTTTTCTCAACAATTAATTTTCCATCTTTCATTATTAGAATTGGATGAATGTGAAGAAGATGGCCAAATAACGCTACAATAGCAGAACATCTTCCGCCTTTACGCATATAATCTAATCTATCAAGAACAAATTTTGCAGACAATTTAGCGGCTAAAGGTTGAACTTCTTCATAAATTTCTTTTGCTGATTTTCCTTCATCTCTCAATTTAGCCATTTTAAGAGCAAGAAGTCCACTTCCTGATGACAATGAATTTGAATCGACAGCGTAACATCTTCCCTCAGGAAGCTCGCTTATAGCAATTAAGAAATTTTGATATGTAGTAGATAATTTTGAACCAATTCCAACATAAACAACATCATAACCGTCGTTAATATATTTTTCTAAGCACTCTTTAAATACAGCTGGAGCAATCGCGGCGGTTGATGGAAGCGGCGCTCCATCTTTCACTTTTTCATAAACTTCCTCAGGAGTAATGTCGACCGAATCTTTATAGGATTCTTCTCCAAAATTTACAGAAAGAGGAATCATTTTAATGTCATATTTTTCATATAATTCTTTTGACAAATCAACAGTTGAATCCGCTAATACAATTACCTTATTCATATTAAACAACAATCCTTTCAGCCTAAGCTTCATTTATTATAATTTAAAAAATATGCTATAAAAAGTTAAATATTTATTTAATTGTCGTTTAAAAATGATAAAATCAATTTTAACGGAGGATTCTATGAAAAAGAACAAAAATAAAAAAGGCTCTAAATTATGGGCTGAATTTAAAGCTTTTATATCACGCGGCAACGTTCTTGATCTCGCTGTTGGTGTTGTCATAGGCGGCGCCTTTAGTGCAATTGTTAACGCTGTTGTAAAAATGTTGATTAGCGTATGTACATGGGGTGTTCCTGGTGGAATTACTGGTTTAATTACAATACTTCCCGCTATCAATGAAAGTCAAAAAGGATATGAAGGAATTGGATTAAATGCTACATATTCTGCACACGATTTTCTTGCCTTAGAAGATTATGCAAAATACAAAGACATGTATGTCACATACGGAAGCACATATGTCTATAAAGGTTTAGCGGTCATTGACTGGGGAACATTAATTAATGCAGTTATTAGTTTTCTAATTATTGCAATTGTGTTGTTCACAATAATTAAAGTAACAAACACATTGAAACAAAAGAAAGCTGAAATGGATGCAAAATTACTTGAAGATTATTACAAAAAACATCCAGAAGAAAGACCTGCTCCAGTTGTGCCTGGAAAACCTGCTCCAACAGAAGCTGAACTTCTCACACAAATTAGAGATTTACTAAAAGAACAACAAGCTAAAAAACAATGACAGTTATTGAAAAAATCGATTACTTAATAAAATATTTAGATCTTTCAGAGAGAAAGTTTTCTAAAATGTATCGCATTCGAAAAAATATCATTAAAAAATGGCGACTTGGTGAAACAACACCTAAACCAGAGAATGTGAAATATTTATGTGAACAATTTAATTTGTCCGTTCAAGATTTTCTAGATGAAAGCTCTTCGATCAATGTTCAAGGGTGCTACGCTGATGAACACAAATGTGTTGGACAGATAAGTCCAAATCCTGTTGAAGGCATTAGCGAAGATTATCCGGTTGAAGATAATTTTAGATACGAAGAAAAAGATTGATTTGATAACATAATTAAAACATCTCCATTCGGAGATGTTTTTTTCTATTTTGCTTCTAAATCCTTTTTATATTCAGGATGTAGCTCAAATATTTTATTAAGAGCGTCACTATATAATTGTTCTTCTATTTTTGCGCGACTTGGAAGAGAACGCTTTAATGCTTTTGCTTTTTTTGAATTGGCGTATTCTACTTCTCCAACTGATTCATCAAGAACTCCAGCAATGAGTACATAAGCCCTTAACGATTCCATTGACATATCATTAGAAATAAATCGACGTAGTTTATCATCAATTTGCTCATCATAATATTTGCGTACATCATCAATAGGTTCGGTAAGAATTTTAATATATAATTTTTGAGCCATTAAGCGACAATATGTCGTTCTAGATATCTTTTCTGGTTCAACAGTCATCATATCAATAAGTTTGGTTGCTTCTTGATAATCTTTTTTTGATAGATAGTTATATACAGTCATCAAATTCATTGATGCAGTGAAATCTGTAACCTCTTCAAATACTTTTATTTTATCAACTTCTTTTCCTTCTCTTTGAAGATTTTCAACGCGCATTAATTCATTATAAGCTTCAATATTAACCTTCTTTGAAATTAAAGTTAAACGATATCCATCAGTCATTGAATCAAGGCGAACTGGAACAAAGTTATATAGAGCAATCATGGATGAAATTGCTATAAAAATAACGCTTATTAAGGCAAGCATAGGTAGAGGCGAACCATTTTCGTTTACTTTCTCAATTCCGAGTGAATATAAAACAATGCATACGATGAGTTCAATTAGATACATAAACAAAGGTAACCAAACATATGCTTTTGGATTTGCCTTATCGCTCTTGGGGGCTAAAATAGTTTCGCCTGTTAATCCGTCAAATGATTTGAAACCAAATTTTGTTTTTCCTTCTTTTTTATAAAAACATAAACCAAAAACATTAAATGAAACAATCGAATATCCTCCAAGTAGTCCTCCTAATACATGGCCAACTTCAAGACCTAATGCATTAACTGCTAGACCAACAAGAATAATTAAAAACGCAAACAAGAACGAATTCATAGGCAAACTACGAATGCTTGAAAAAGTTGATCTAATTAATGTGAAGCCTAAAATAAGGGCCAAAGCGATCATTAGTAGATAAACAATAAAGCTTGCAATATCTTCTTTTTTCATATGTTTTCCTCCTAAATTAGAGATGATAATATCGTAACGATATCACTCTTGCTAAGTGGTTTGATTGACGAATAGCCAATCATACGTGTGCCATTCTCAGTTATCATATTAGCTAAAATAGGAATATCTTTTTCTTCAATGCCTATTTCTTTTAAGGACGTGGGCATTCCAATATCTTTGAAGAAATCCTTTAAATATTGTATTCCAATTCTAGCACTTTCATGTTTATTAACAAAGTGTATATTAAATATTTCCTCATTAAATTTTGCAAATTTTTCCACATCAAGTTCGTATACATAATTCATCCAAGCAGGAATAAGCACCGCTAAACCGGCCCCATGTGCAATTGTTGGTTTAAATGCACTTAAAGAGTGTTCTATTGCGTGGATAGTCATAACGTATTTTTTTCCAAGGTTTGTGAGTCCGTTGTGAGAATATGATCCGCACAACATCATAAGCGCTCTCGCATTATAGTTATTTGGATGAATAAGACATTCTTTTCCACTTTTAATTGTATTTTTTATTATTGATAAAGCGATATCATCAGAAAATTCGTATTCATCACTTGGACAAAAATATCTTTCAAGTGAATGAGAAATGATATCAACAACACCGCATGCGGTTTGATAGGCATTAACAGAAAAAGTTAATTCAGGATTCATAATAGCAAAAATTGGACGCATTAAATCGCTTCTAAATCCACTTTTAACGCCAAGAACATCATTTTGAATAACAGATGTAGAAGAAAGTTCGCTCCCGCTCGCAGATAATGTTAAAACAACTCCAATTGGTAAAGCTTTTTCCGGAACCGCTTTATGAAGATTAAAATCAAAAGCATCTCCTTGATAATAAAAACCTACTGCAATCGCTTTTGCGGTGTCAATAACAGAACCACCACCAACAGCTAATATAAAATCAACATTATTGTTTCTAGCTATCTTAATTCCTCGATTTACATCTATATTATTTGGATTAGGTCTTATATTAGGTAATTCAAAATATTCCGCTTTTGCGGATTTAAATTCATTTATAATTTTGTCGTAAAGTCCAATTTTCTTTATCGAACCGCCACCATAAACAAATAGTATTCTTTTAAAATCATTTTCTAAAAGAATGTTTGCCAGATTATTTTCTTGGTTTTTACCAAAATAAATTTTTGTTGGAGAAACAAATGTAAAATCAATCATTTTAGTGCCTTCATTTCTTTTGGATATACATCAATTAAATAATTCCAAAGTAAAGTTAACCTTTTTTGTAAATGAGTTTGTCTTTCTTTTCTCTTGCTTGATATCCAAAAAACAATTTCGCTAGAAAATAAGGAAGATATATATCTAATAATGCAAGTTAAGTGACTTTGAGCGATAGAATCTTCTTTTTTTGTTAATTTGAAGTATTGAGTTGTTTTTTGAGTGAAATAAGAATATAGAAAATTTGTTAAATTTCCTTCCGCAAAAGAACTAGAAACAGCAAACAAAAAACTAAAATTTGAATTTATGTAAGCTATTAATGGTTTAATTATGTTTTCGAAATCGAGAATTTTTGCCCCATAACCAATTCTTTCTTTTAAAAAGATTGATTCTATGACGTCAGATAAATCGCGATAATGATAATAGAAAGTTTGTCTATTCGATTTAATAGCATTTGAAAGCATCACCACGTTGATTTCATCAAGCGGTGTTGTTTTCATTAATCTTTTTAATCCTTGTCGATATTTCTCTTCAATTTTCATAGTTTCGTTAACTCTTTGGCTATATTAGAGCCCAATTTTGCATTATTTAGTACAAGCTTTATATTTGATTCTAAAGAATCACCGCCCGTAAGTTCAACAATTGTTTTAAGCAAAAATGGTGTAACATCTTTACCTTCAATATTGTTATCTTTTGCCATCTGTAAGGCTTTGTTTATGGCGTTATTTATTACATCGCTGTCCATGGCGTATTCTTCGGGAATTGGATTAGCAACAAGAATTCCTCCATTAAGATGATTTATTCTTTTTTGATGAATAATCTCCGCGATTTCTTTTGGCGAATTTACAACATTCTCCATTTTTATGCCTGATTTACGAGTATAAAAATCCGCAAATTCATCTGTTTGATAACTTAAAACAGGAACACCTTTTGTCTCAAGTATTTCAAGTGTTAGTTTTAAGTCCAATATCGCTTTAACACCGGCAGACACAACGGTCACATTACTTCTTCCTAGCTCTTCAAGATCACAAGATATATCAAACGTTTTTTGTGCTTCTCGATGAGCGCCACCAACACCACCAGTTACAAATACTTCTATACCAGCTTGTTGGGCAAGGATCATCGTTGCAGCAACGGTTGTTGCACCCCATAATTTTTTTGCATATACGATAGGTAAATCCCTTCTAGATACCTTTCGGATACCTTTTCTTTTCCCAAATTCTTCAATTTCATCATTACTCATACCTATAATTGGCTCCCCATCAATTATTCCAATTGTCGCGGGAATTGCTCCATTATCACGTATTGTTTTCTCAACAAGAAGTGCAGTTTCGACATTCTTTGGATAAGGCATTCCGTGTGATATGATTGTTGACTCAAGAGCAACAACAGGTTGATTGTTTTTCAATGCATTTATTACTTCACTAGATATTTTCATTTTGTTCTCCTTTTTTTCTTAAGATCTTCTTCGCGATGAAATCTATTAAAAAATATGTTGGTAATGCAATTAATAATACAGTAACTAGAAGCCACCAATTATTTGACGTTATAAGGGAATAATTAATATTAAAGAAACTATTTGAAAGTAAACAAGAATCGATAATAAAGAATATGCAAATTAACGAAAGAATAGCTATTGAAAGAACCAGTCTATATTTATCAAATGGAATAGAAATGATGACCAATGTATAAAACGAAATAACGGTAAACGTAATTATTGCCATCATTCTTGTCGTCTCGTAATCAATAAATGAAGGGAACAACATATGAATTCCAAATAAGATAAAAACAAACAATAGTTGGACAATTGCTCCTGGAACAGATTTACTTATAATGTTTTCGATGAAAGTATTTTTAATTTTTTCATTATTCGGTTGAAGAGATAAGAAAAACGAAGCGAAACCAATCGTTAATAACTCCCAAATATACATATTGCTTGTTATGAATGGATATTTCAAACCTTCGTTAAACCAGGAAGCAATCAAGAAAACAAACGTCAAAACCATTGCAAAAAATGTTTTAATTAGGAATATTGAGCATGATCTTTGCAAATTATTAATAACGCGTCTTCCCTCTTCTACTACATTTGGAAGAGATGAGAAATTTGAATCAAGTGTAACCAAATGAGCAATCGCTCTTGCGGCCTCGCTTCCACTAGCCATAGCAATTGAACAATCTGCAGCGTGTAACGCTAAAATGTCATTTACCCCATCGCCAGTCATTCCGACAATGTGTTTTTTCTTTTGAAGCGCTAATACAATTCTTTCTTTTTGCTCAGGTGATACTCTACCAAAAACAGTATATTCATCAACGAGTTCGTCGATTTTGTCGAGTTCAATGTTTTCTAAAGAAAGATACTTTTCAGCGTTATCTACACCTACTTTTTTTGCAATAGATGAAACACTTAATGGATTATCACCAGAAATAATTTTTATATTAACCCCATTATTTTTGAACCATTCAATATTTCTAGATGCGCCTTCCTTAATGTGGTCTTCTAAAACTATTAAAGCAACGGGAGTAAGGCTTGGTAATTCTTCTTCAATGTTTATTTTGTGCTTACAAGAACACAAAAGAAGAACTCTGTATCCTTGCTGTTCAAATTTTTTGGCTTCAATTTCAATATTTTTATCACTATTTATTAAAAATTCTTTAGCGCCTAACACAAAGGTTCTTCCATCAGTTAATGAAACGGAAGAATATTTGCGTTTACTATTAAACGAATTATACGAATTAACTTGAAGAAGTTTTTGTTTGGATAACGAAGTTCTTATCGCGTTAGCGGTAACGTTACTATCTTTGGTGGAGCTAACAAGCGTAAAAAGCACATTCTTAATATCGTCAATTTTATTATCATTAAAACCGATAACATCTTTAAGAACCATGTTTCCGTCAGTTAAAGTGCCTGTCTTGTCGAAACATAACGTATCCACTCTAGCGAGAGTCTCAATGCAATATAATTCTTGGACGAGCATTCTTTTTTTCGCAAGTCTAATAACACCAACCGCCAAGGTAAGGGATGTAAGCAAAAACATACCTGTTGGAATCATTGAAACCATTGAACCTGAGAAGGATAAAACTGTCTTTGAATAATCGTTTTCAAATGATTTATTAACTATATATGTAACTATTGTCGCTGTTCCAAGTGTTAAAACAACAATAGCAATGATTCTAAATAAACTATTAATAGAATTTAATATTTCTGATTTAGGTCGTTTAAATCCTTTGGCTTTTTGTTCAAGGGACTCTGCATAATTGTTTTTTCCAACTCTATCCACGATAACTTTTGCTTGGCCGCTTGTAACATAAGAACCTGAATAAAGTAAATCACCAGGCTTTTTTAAGATGTTTTTCGATTCCCCTGTGATCAATGCTTCGTTTACTTCGATCGTTCCTTCTTTAACAATTGAATCCGCAACAATTTGGTTGCCGCTTTCTAAAAGAACGATATCACTTAAAACGAGCTCATTGCTGTCAATATCGATGATTTTTCCATTTCTTATAACACGCACTTTTGGGCTTGAAATAACTTTTAATTTATCACTTTGTTTTCTTGCTCTAATATCTTGAAATAAGCCAATAGAGATATTAATTAGTAATAAATATATGAATGCATAATTTCGAGGGTCGAAACCGGCTGTAAGCATAAAAATAAAAATAGCGAACAATAGCAAATTAAAGAAATTAAAAATATTATCAAATATTATTTTAAAATATGATTTTGTAACTTTTTTAGGAGTTTTATTTATAAGTCCTTCTTCTTTTCGTTTTTGAACTTGTTCATCACTTAAACCGTTAGCTAAATCACATTCGATATTAGAAGGAATTATTGATGCTTGTTTCTTTTCTTTTAAGCTCATAAACACTATTTATTAGTATAATAAAAATTCATACAATGTAAAACTTTTATTATATATAACTTATGTTATAACTACGATTTTTTCTTGTTTTTACGCTTTTCTTTAAAAAAATCACTGATGACATCAGAACAGTTCTTTTCTAAAACTCCACCGACAACTTCTGGATAATGATTTAGCCCTTCGACACTATATAAATTGTAAGTTGTTCCTAGAGCACCACCTTTAAAATCTTTTGTGCCATATACAACTTTCTTTATTCTCGCCCACAATATCGTGCCTGCACACATTGAACATGGTTCAACTGTAACATATATTGTTGCGTTTTCTAATCTCCATGATTTTCGCTTTTTGCATGCTTTCCTAATAGCGTTTATTTCAGCGTGCGAAGTAGGATCAAAGGAAGTTTCTCTTAAATTGTGGCCTTTTGCAATAATTTTGCCATTTTCAACTATGACCGCTCCAATAGGAACTTCATCTTTTTCTTTGGCTTTCAATGCTTCTTTAAGAGCGATCTTCATGTAATGTTCATCAATATTTTTCATAATACAAATAAACCATCGCACATAATTTATCTACTTAAGGCTGCTATATTCCTATCCTGACCTGGTTCATAGCAAATTATCGCGATGGCTTATTTATCATATCATTTATTAATTATCTTTTGAAATATCAATTAATTTTCTTTTTTCTTCAGCATTAAAATTCCTAACAATGGTATTGCGGCGGATACAATAATAATTGAAGCAATAATGGTTGTATTGCCGTTTATAACAACATTATTTATTTTTGTTTGAGCAATATTTACACCTTCGTGCCTTCCAATAAAATCCTCAAATCCTTTATTCAAAACCAAATAATCATAATTTGCTAAGAAGACTTCTAATTCATTTCCAGCATCATTTGCAATCGCTTTCTTAAATAAGGCTTTATCTTCAACTTTAATATATGAGACATAATCTGATTTTATTGAATCCCAATTATACGTTCCGTTCCAACCATTTGAGGAATTTCCACAAATAAGTTTACCAATCATTCGTGTTATCACATTGTAAGAGACGTAGTTGGTTTCACCTGCTTTTGTCGTACCATCTTCGATATAAGACAATGTGTAATGATCGCATGAATAAAGATAATATGTGTTTTTAATTTCGCTGCTTCCAACTTTTGTTGAAGCTGTTATATTAATCTGAGTAGTGCATGGCTTTAATGCAGTTACAAGTCCGTTTTCATCAACTAAAAGATATTCAGAATATGCTTCAGGAATACTCCAATTAACACTTTTTATCACAGATGTCGATGGATATGGCTTTGCGGACAATTGAACTTGTTGTCCAACGCATATGTAGTGATCGTTATTCTTTGTTTCGTTAACAATGTTTATATTTGTTAGCTTATTAACAACCGTTATATTGATTTCACATTTTAATTTTTTGCCTTCTGCTTCATAATACAAAGTACCTGTTCTTTCACCTGTGCTTGAAAGACTTGGATTATAAACATCTGTCGGTGTTACTTCGCCAGTTGTTCCATCAGCGTAAGTCGCTATCAATTTTCCATCAAACTTATAGCTATCACCGGCAGACCATTTTGTTGAATAATCTTTTGCTTCAATTGACAAAGGTGGATTTCCTTCGAAATCATCTTCAACATAGAAATGAGCGTGACCTCCGTAATATGTAGTTTTGTTGCTCTTTTTGTTTGAATAAAATTGAAATTTCCCATCCAAATAGACAAGCATTGAGTTATAACCATATTCGTTTGACTGACCAAAGGCAACTAATTCGGTATATTTTTCTCCGTCAGCATTAGTATTTTCAAACATCTTAAAAAATATGCTGTTCGCGGCTTTGTTGAAAGTCGTGGTCGATGTAGTGACACTTTGGTTACTTTGCCCATTCCCGGAGGGCTTATTTGAACCCAAATATCTTCCAGATGATGATTTAAATGAACCGTAAGGTGTATTTGTATATGTGTTTAACTCTAAAAAATTGTAAGTGAATGTATAATCCTTGCCATCATCTAAAACTGAAAAAGAGTTTGTCGTATCTTTGCCTTCGAGTTTTACATAATTTCCTTTATTGGTAAAGTATGAAGAACTTCCATCTAAAAACATAATTCCTTCAGTAGTATATTCACCAACTGCAATAAGATATTTTTTTCCGTCAATTAGCCCATCAACAGAATTTACTCTAGTGTAGTGCTTATAACCTGTGGCAGCGTTTGTTTTTATAGCATTATTGTTTATATCTACTTCCACGAAGGTTAGAAGTGACATAAGAGACATAATTGCGCTGCATAATTTAATAATTCTTTTCATATCGTTCTCCGTCAATAATATAAGTTTTCAATTCTATATATTTTTTACATTATGTCAATATAAATAATATCGACTAATATGAAATAATTAACAGAAGTTAAAAACTAGTTCTTTTTGAAAGCGCTTTACTTAAAATTGCAAAAAAATAAAAGGCCGTTTTGGCCTTTTAAATGTCATATATGTATATTGCTTATTTCTTAATTGGCTTAATGTAATCAAGACCACCCATATATGGACGTAAAACCTCAGGAATTTTTACGCTTCCATCAGGTTGTTGCATTTGTTCAATCATTGCTGGGAAAATTCTTGATGTTGCAAGTCCTGATCCGTTCAATGTATGAGCGTATTTTAC
>DNPJ01000091.1 GCA_003501485.1 Bacillota bacterium | reverse complement strand
GAAAAAGTTACAAATCATTGGTGAAACCATCGTTGTATTGTGGTAAATTTCAAAATATAAATACAATAAAATAGCTAATGCTGTATTAATACCCCATTATAGCTCTTTTAATTTCTTGATAGTTCCACCCAATAGAATTTTTCATTGCTACGTGTTCACCTCGATTTCTTAATGCCTCAGGGCATCTAGTGTAGCGATATATGTATGATGAATTATATAAAACAACTATTCTAAGTCCGTCGCGAATTGCTTTGTCAATTTCGAATTCTAAAAACGATTTATTATCAGAAGATTTGTGGCAGTAATAATATTTACTACAATATCTACATTTACCTTTTTGTCTTGAGTTAGTTTCATTGCCAACTATGAATACGAAAGTTTTGCACATATCCATTCTATTTGATAAAGACTTTTTAATACTGCATGGAAAACTTGTATCTCTAGCTTGAATGATATCGTGAACATCGACAAAATTTAGTGCATAAAAACTGCTATTATTCCATTCGTGTAATTTGTTTATTGCTTCTTTGTCTCCGTCCCAATCTGCTGCGATATATGTTTTGCTTCTATAATGCATTTAAAAAGTTCTCCATTTCTTCTTTATCTTTAATATATATAACAATATTAATTGTTCCGTTTAATAAAATTTCGTTTTCTTTAATCGTTGATAATATTAGATCAAATGATGCGGCATTTGATAATTTTGCTCTTGAACTTTTTGTTCCTAATAGTGGTATGTATAATTCATATCTTTGACCGAAACTATTGTAATAATTAAGGAGAGCTATAATTGCTTCCTTTATTTTTATTTTGCTTGAGTGGGCAACATTGTTTTCATCAAATTTTGAACACGCTAATAAATAAAATAATGTTTTCGAATACTTAAATTCGCCAATAGATCCTATATTATTTTGCCTATTTTTGTATTTTATTCGATTAACAATTTCGCTCTCAGTTATGCCCTTTTCATGCAAAGCTTGCAACCATTTTCCATGTATTGAATTTTCTGTAACAAAAAATTTATCATCTCCAAAATTTGAAACACGCATATTGAAATCAGCATCAACCGGGATTACGACTATTTTTTCTTTTATATTTCTTTTAACTGCAAAAGACAAATTGATAATATCATCGTAAACATAATTAACCTTGTTGTGTCCAAATGCAAATATTGTGTTTTTTTCGCTCATCAGTTTGTTATTAATTTTTCCACATTCCATTAATAAATATGAAATCATTTCGAAAGAAGTACATTTTAAATTACATAAGCGATCTTTTGCATCATTTGCTATTTCTGAATCGTTAACATATAGGTCTTTTAAAGAAGTAACCAAATGACTTATTTCGTTTGGATTAATGTATTGTTTATAAAAATTATATTCAATCAATCCATTGTTTATTGTTTTTAAAGAATTGTTTAAAAGAGTTTCTTTAAATGCTTTAGGCAAATCTTCTTTTCGATTGATGAGTTTGCTAGCAAGTTCTTTTGAGTTGTAGTATTCGTCACCAGATTTGTTCACAGTTTTACAGGCATAACAAACATCAGTCATTAAATCGCCAATAATTTTTTCATTGGCAATTTTTTTATTACGACCATGATTTTTAATAATTTTGATATAATTTGCAAAACAAAATTTACTCATTCCTAACTTTACCCAACTTTTTGTAACCACTTCCTAACGACATAGATTTTTGAAAATTGTAATATTTTTCCGTGGTTCAAGAAGCGCTAATTAATTATATCATGTCATGACTTCAGTCCAATAGAACCAAATAAAATACCAGGAGGTAAAAATGAGAAGAAAAATTATAAAAAATTTATTTATTCTAATTGATGATTTAATCATTATTGAAAAAGAAAATGGCGTCGTGTTCAATGAAAAAGGATATCCTATATTTGAAAAGAACATGTTTGTTCAATCTGTGCCTAAATATATGCGCCCTTTTTCTCATAAAAAAGATACTTTCGATTATAAAAATACATCTGTAACGTTTTATGAGTCGGATAAAATTCTTTACAGAAGATTAACTTTGCCAAAATTAGAATCTACCGCTAATGAATTATTGAATTATCACTCCTTTGTAGGCTTTGATTTATCGATTTTCAATGACTATTTGTATCCATTCCAAGAATTCTTTATTTTGGTTAATTTAATCATTGATATGTTCTTCATATTAAAAGGCAACAAAATGATTCCAAATCTAAGAGCCGATCAAACTGGTGGAGAGTCGTATTTTGCTTTGCTTAAAGAAGCACCTATTGTCTGTTGTGGAACATTAGGGTGCTCTAAGTATAAAGAAATAAAATACGAAAACAGAAAGAAGATTAAAAATTATGCATTAAAACATTGTAATCAAACGATCATCCAATATGGTTCGAATTTAGTTAAAGCAAACAACTTATTACATTTTAAATCTTATAGAAGGGCGAAATATGGATAAAGGTAGTTCGGGGTTCAGCGATTATAAAGGTTCTAATGATAAGATAATTCGTTCTGAGAAAAATAGTAATTTACAACCATTAAAACCAATCTCAAATGAAAGATTAGACCATTCTAATGTGGGTGAATTTACTAAAAGTAATCGCCCCAACGGCGGTGGGCACGGTCAAGATAATATCGACTATATGAACAAGAACAATATTCCTTATGAAATAAATAAAGAGTATGATAATGGAGTGCGAGTTGGCAATTTATTAACATCCACAAATAAGAAAAATAGATCTGGCAATAACCATACATGGTTTCCAAAGAATTGGACTCTTCGTGATATTTGCGATGCCGCAAACTATATAGCATCAACTTATAAAGGAATTCCTTCCCCACGCACTTTGCATACAGGAATTTATAGAGGTATAAGAGTAACAATTATATTTGGAAAAAATCGAAATATCTCAACTGTGTTTCCGAACAAAGACCAGGAGGGCTTGCAAAATGATAAAAAAGCAAATGAAAAAATTGATTGAAAAAAGAAAAATTATATGTGCACAAGACGATGACGAAACAAAGCGTTATTGGAAGTTGGAACTTGAAGTATTAGAAGTTTCTTTAGAATATACAATAAAATACATTGAAACAGCTTCCGAAGAGGAGGTCTATTGGTGTTCAGAAGTGTGGGAAGATTTGTCTGCTTTTTGGAAATCAAAAAAATTAATTGAAGCAATGGAAAATTGCCAAAAAAGATATCCAAATATTGCCAAAGATATCCAGATTGATATAGATTTTGCAAAGAAGGTTTTTGATTATGACTAGTGATACAATTAGGCAAAAATTTATATACAATACACCGTATGATGATAATGAATTTCCTTTGGTTTTAGAAGACAATATAGATATGGAAAATGATAAATATTATTTAATAAATGCTTCTTATTTATATTGCTTAGAAGAGTTTGAATTCAATACTATTATTAAGGACATCAAAAATAAAAATATTGATAAAGTTATCATAAAAAACGACTATCTTTTGAAAAGTGGTAACAAGATACTGGTTAATGCTTCTTTATGTTATATTATGGCATTTGTATATCTCTTCAAAAAGAATGGAATCAAATGCAAAGTTATGTAATAAATCATAAGATCATATTAATAACATAAATAATGTAGGTTTTTTGAATTTGATTGTAGCTAACAAAATCTAGAATTCAAAGAACCTTTTTGTTATATATTTTTATCTTAATACTTATGATAATTTAAATATATGCAAAACAAATTATCCCCTGGAAAATTATTAGACAAAAACGGTAATCTTAATGAAGCTGGTTATGCAACTTCATTAATTAAAGAATATAAACGAAGTGATATTAAAGCACACAAATCTCGTATTAAAGAATGGGATTATTATTATATTGGAAACGATAGATACGGTATTGCTTTAACTATTGCAGATAATTCTTATATGTCTTTAGCGAGCCTATCATTTCTAG
>DNPJ01000121.1 GCA_003501485.1 Bacillota bacterium | reverse complement strand
AACAAGTTTTTCTCCCTTGTATAAAGCATACTGACTATTTCTTTTCATACAGTAATTCCTCTAATTTTTCCATAGTTTCCTTTAAATCTAAAAGTTGAGGAGCAGTTTTAATTTGCTTACCATTTTTTAGCATTGATAAATATTTTAATGCTTTTTTTATAATAATGCTGTAATCTCTCATTAACACCACTCCTCTACTAATCTCTCTAATTCAATATCATCTTTAGTTTTTATTCCTAAGTTTTTTGCTTCTTGTACTACACCATTTAAGAGAATACTCATTTCCTTGGTGTCATACTCACTACTACCTTTGTAAATCTTATAATGATTAAATTCTTTATCATTTAAAATACTAGTTCCGGCCAATTTATAATATTTAAAGTAACCTTTAACATCTATTTCAGATAATATACTTACCATTTCAGATTGACCATAATCTATTAACATCTGAAGATATACTTCTTCTTTAGACTTGTTAAGTACATTTCCTATTTCAGTTACTAATTTCCAAAGATAAGCATTAGCATTTAAACTTCTCTTTTCTCTATGCTTATCTATCTTCACATCATAGATAGTATCTTTATCTAATCTAAATATTAGTGGCAAAAATTTTTCTATTTTACCAGTATCATCTATCATAGACTACCTCCTAAAATGGTAAATCAGAATCATTAATTTGTACTTCGTTTCCGAAGTTAGCAAATGGATCGTTTGCAGCAGGCATACTATCAATTTGTTCAGTAGTTATTGCTCCTGGCTTTAATGGTGACTCTTCTAGATTGCTTACATTGTCACTACTACCTTTACTATCAAGGAAAGTAACATTTGATACAAATATTTCAGTAACATAAATCTTTTTTCCATCTTTATCTTCATAATTTCTTGTTTGAATTCTTCCCTCTACTGCTACTTGATTACCTTTCTTTTGATATTTAGAAAGATTCTCTGCTAGCTTGTCCCATACTACACAATTAATAAAATCTGCTTTTCTTTCACCATCATCATTTGTATATGGTCTATTTACTGCTATAGTAAATTGACATACTTCTCTTTTTGTGTTTTCTGTCATTTTAAGTTCAGGATCTTTAGTTAATCTTCCAACTAATATTGCTTTATTCATTGCTTATCATTTACCTTTCTTAATCTTTATTTTCAAAATCAAAGAATTTTTTGACAATATCTTCAATAGTCTTATCAAGTATGTTTTCTATACTTTCTTTATTTCTTTTATTGTCTTTTTTTATATTCTCTTTAGCTAGGCTGATTATAAAATTTAAATCATCTTCATCGATTGTTTGATTTTCTAAAAAGCTACTTATTAATGCCATAAGTTCTGCTTTTCTACCTTTAGCTACTACACTTTCATTTGTAACGACAATATATGTCTTTGCACTATCTATAATTTCTCCTATTTTTCTATTATCATTTTTCATTTTTCATTCCTCCTAATAATTTTATTAATTTATCTTTAAATTCTTCTCTTTCATTGATGTAAACATATTCTCCACACCAACTACATAATTTTTTAATTCTTCTCTCAAAAGGATAAATAACAACTGAATGACCACATCTACACATATGTTTATATTTAGCTATTTCATCCGATTTTTTAATTATTTCTTTATTGTTCATACATACCAAATCTTATGTCTTTTCCTATTTCATCGTAGTCCGGTTCATCAATGTATTCTTTATTTTTTAAATCTCTGATTTCTCCTTTTAGACCATCGATTTTAGTAAGTAAATCATCAATTATACTTTCTACATTCTCAATAGAAAGAGTTCCATCAACTATCCCATAATCAGTAAGTGTTATTTCCTCTATCTTATCTATCTTTTCCTGTCCCAATTTCATTTTTATTCCTTTCCTTATGCTCGTGCATAAACATGTATTTAGAATTATTTCCCATATTATTCATTAACCATTCAGATGTATATTCCTTTGATAAATGAGTATTAATAACTCTACTTTCATATATTTCATTTACTGCTCTACTATGTAATTCTTCTTTACTTTCATAATTACCTTCAACTAAATACAAATCATAGTTTTTTGCAGTAATACCATCTAATGTTTTAGTATCAGTCATATAAATTATTTTTTTATTATTGATAAATACTCTGTATCCACAATTAGGTACATCGTGATATAACTTAATTGGTATTATTTTTAATATTCCATAATTATATTTCTTTCCAATTTCTACTACATCAATATTTTTTTTATTCACTCCACATTTAACTAAATCTTCTACTAGCCACTTACAACATACAAATCTTAATGTTGGTCTTTCTATAGCTAATTTAGATATAGTTTTTTTGTTAAAGTGATCTTGATGGATATGAGTGAGAAGAACTATTTTAAGTTGCTTATAACATTCATTTAACTTTTTAAATGATACCCCACAATCAATTAAAATAATATCTTCTAACACTATAGCATTTCCATCCGAACCAGTATTAATAACTTTATAGTTCATTCATATCTACTTCTTCGGCTGATACCTCTTCATATTCAGCATCAACTACCTCTTCTTGATTAATTATCGGTTCTTCTTTTATCTCAGGTAAATCAACATTCATTTCTTCTGCTTCATACATACCTGCTAAATCTTCTACAAAGGCTTCTCTTAATGCTCTTACTTTGGCTACTTTTTCAATCATAGTAGCAGGCTGTTTAGTCCAATTTGCATTAGGAGTACCATCACTCTTTTTTTGGATAACTTCTTCTAAAGCGACACTACAATAAATTGAATTTTTCCAATCTTTTCTGAACACTTCAGCCCAACCACCAACTAATATTTCATTAGGTAGTTTAAATGTTCCTTTTCTTTCTTTTTCTTCGCCAGATTCGGTTAGTATAATTATTCCTGACTTCATACCATCATATTGGTCGTTAAGAACTGCTCTTTTTAAGATTGCATCTTTACCTACCACAATACTAGCAGGTTGCTTATTAGAATATTTAATTAAATAAGCTTCTCTTAAAAATGGATTTAATTTTCTTACTTTACAAAGTTCGGTAAACATTTTAAACTCTGGTAAAGTTATTTTGGCATCTGTACCTACTATGTATTGTTGTACTATTGTAGGTGTAAGTTTTATTTCTTGTCCTTCAACTTCGTATTTAACTACTATTTCATTATTTGAATTGTTCATACTCTATACCTCTCTCCCTCATTACTTTAACTAGATATGATAAGTTTTCATATGTTGATGTTGCTTTAAACTTAATAGAATATAACTTTTTTCCCTCAACTGGTGCTGATAGTTCTTTTTCTACTTTCTCAACTACTTGTTCTTCTTGTTTTTGTTCTTCTTGTACTATTTCGTAATCTTTTTGTACTTGATTTAGTATTACATGTCTATCATTTACTTCTTTGATAGCCAAAGACAAGTTTTTATTTTTTAAGTATTCAACAAGTATTTCACTATTGTGTTCCATAGTATTTATTGTTTCAATGTCTCTTTCGACATTGTCTACTTTTTCAATAATTGCATCTTTGTATTTTTTTACCAATGCTCCTTTAACAGTTAAGCCATCTAAACCAATTTGTAAATTAAGTTCTTCAAATAATAAGTAATTATCTTTGATAACTGTCTTAGAAGCTTTATATTCGTTAAAGTACTCAAGTGCTAGTTCTTTAGCTTTTTCTTTTAAACCATTCTCCACTTCATCAATTTTAGTTTTTAATGTCAAATCCGCTTGTTGATACTTTGACTTTATCTCTGTTTCATAAGTTTTATTGAATAAATCGTATGGTGCATTGATTTTTTCTTTTATGTCTTTTCTTTGCCTTTCAAAATCTTTAAGTTCTGCCCCTAATTTAGTTCTTAATTCTTTGATAGACTTTCTTGTTTCTTCATTGCAGACTAACGAATTTAAGTTTAGATCTTCAAGTCTTTTATCTAATTCTGCTCCAACTTCTTTAATTTTTTCAGTTATTTTTGGTAATTGTTCTACTACTGCTATTTGCATTTCTTCTTTCATTCTTTCTACCTCACTTTACTTTTTTACTAATCAACTATTATTTGACTATCGTTTTCTCCATCATAATCTTTTGGTCTTGATGATAAAAAACTTATTTTTTCTGCTACTACTTGTAAATCATTTCCAGATAATCTTGCTAGTCTGCCTTTAACACCAATTACATCACCTTGCTTACAATATTCAACAGTACTTTCTGCTACTTGTCCAACTAAATTAACTGGAATAAAATCTGTTTCATATTCTCCAACATCATTTTTAAAGTTTCTTGATACTGCTAAGACTATTGTTGTAGTCTTTCTACCATTCTCTGTTTCTTCTAATACAGGTCTTTTAACTAAACAACCTGTTAAAACTAAATTATTCATTTTATCA
>DNPJ01000038.1:8310-8483 GCA_003501485.1 Bacillota bacterium | reverse complement strand
GATTGTTTTGCACAGTGCGATTTGAATGATGCCGGCGTTTATTGGGCGATTGCAACGATTTGCGAAGAGCAAAAGAAAGATTATGAAAACGCACTCGCATATTACGAAATGGCGATGGAAATGAATTTCCCCGACGCAATCGAAAGAATGGCGGAAGCGTATCTCGGCGACGA
>DNPJ01000038.1:0-8248 GCA_003501485.1 Bacillota bacterium | reverse complement strand
CTCGGACTTGAAAAGGACGAAAAGACAGCGCTAAGACTTTTCAAAAAAGCCGCAAATCTCGGCAATTCCGCGGCACAATATAATCTCGGTATGGCGTACGCTTGCGGATACTACGGCGTAACATCCGATAAAGATAAAGCAGTTCATTGGCTGAAACAGAGCGTTAAAGGCGAAAATCCGTCGGCGTGCCTGCAAATGGGGCTTTATTACTACTATACCGTCAAAACCGAAGCGGCTTATAAAAAAGCCTTTGAATTATTTACCGACGCGTACAATTGGGGAGAGAACGAGGCGATTATCAATATCGGACTTTGCTATCTACAAGGTAATGGCATAAAAGAGAATAAAAAGGAAGCTGCAAAATGCTTTAAGACTGCTGCATACAAATTTAAATCTAGCCTTGGTTTTTATAATCTTGGAATATGCTATGAGAATGGCTTTGGCGTTTGCCAGGATTATAAAAAGGCAATAGAGATGTATGGAAAATCTGTCGAATTAGGTGAGAAAAATGGACTTGAAGCCATTAAGCGAGTTTACTCGAAAATGAATGTTAATGGTTATAAAGCGTAGTCGTTTTAACACGTTTCTATGTTGGATTACAAAAAATATGCAATGTAACAACGATGAAATTTATCACAAGCAGTGAGAAAATCGCAGTTAAAAAGGCGGCTTTTTTATACCTTATATGGTATAATTTATTCAAGCAGTCTAGAATGCTTATGGTCATAGACTATTATCCACTCGTGAGATTGGATCGTGGACAGCGTAGTGCCTAGGACCACGTTAAAAGGCTAGCGCACATTCGGTAACGGAAACAGTTACAGGCCTCCTACTTGCTGGGAGGTTTTTCTTTTATTCGGCTGTACGCATTTTAAGCAAACTGTACGCACTTTTTAAGGGTGTACGCACTTTGCATCATAATAGGTCATCTTACACATGTATTGAATTAATTTGAATGCAAGAAGTTGCATTCTTTTTTGTTTAAAATAGAACTATATAGATTTTTAAAAATTCTATATTAGAATATATTCTATATTGAGGAAAATTTATGCCATCAAGCAAAGAATATTTGAATTTCGTATTAGAACAGTTATCAAATCTTAATAACATTACTTTTAGATCGATGATGGGTGAGTTTTTGATTTATTACAATAATAAGCTTGTTGGTGGAATATATGACGATAGGTTATTAGTTAAACCTATTAAAGAAGTTAAAGAGTTCATGAAGAATTTTCATTGTGAAAAACCATATGAAGGCGCTAAAGAGATGCTTTTAGTGGACAATGTTGATGATAAAGAATATTTAACAGAATTATTCAACCTTTTGTACGAAAAATTACCGAATAAAAAATAGTAAAAATAAAGCTAAAAATTTTTTCACATAGGCTTGACATTTTTATTATGAATGTCATAAATAGTTTCATAAAATAACATTAACTTTTAAAGGAAGTGATTTTTTGAATGAGATTTTGGTTGCGAATAATAGTTATAGCAAAGACGAAAGTAGAAGATGTGAGGCAAATTTTTTATTTGTAAATTTTTATGTTTTGTAAGCAGTGTGGTAAAGAGATCGATAATGACGCTTCTTTTTGTTCTTTTTGTGGAGCAAAAGTAACGTTGAGGAAAAGCGACTCTAATAAGAATGCAAGAAAAGTAGTTTTTTCTGGTGAGGTTCATAAATGTCCTAATTGCGGCGAAGTTTTAAAGGCATTTGAAACAAAATGCTCTTCATGTGGTTACGAATTACGCGGAAATAATGTTGGTTCAAGTTCAATTGAAGGCTTAATTAAAGCTATTTCCAACACTAAGAGTATTAATGAAAAAAGAGAACTAATTAGTACATTTTATATACCGAATACAAAAGAAGATATTTATGAATTTTTTACAATGGCAATTTCACAAATTAATATAAAAAATCCTTGTTCTATGTCTTGGTGTAGCAAAATTGAACAAACTTTAATAAAAGCTAAATTGTGCTTTGAAAACACTGAGGAATACAACTTTTTAGAAGAAAAATATAATGAAAAAAAACGAAGATATGAATCTGAAAAATGGATTAAAAGAATCAAACGCATTTTGATTTATACGGGTTTAGTTATATTAATTGCGCTTGGAATTACTGGAATAGTTTTTGGATTATATAAAGCTAAGAATTACGATAGTATTGACGAATCGCCTTATTTTGCGTTGGTATTTTTTGGGTATTTTGGAGCAATTGCAAGTATTGGTGGGATAATTGCATATTCAATAGTGACTTTTGTAAAAAGAAGATACTTCGAAAATTATGGAAACAACGTTTGTGAATTTGTTAATTCTAACGATGAAAAAGCTATTGTGGTCGAACGAAGAAAAAACTAAAATTCTAAAAAAAACACTAATAGAAATAATTTTTCAAAATCAGATACTGATAAAAATGTTAAAGATAATATAAAACAAGATGAAGAGAAAAATCATCAAACGCGCAAAAAAACAAATAGTACTGAAAACGATGAAAAACGAAGCATTTTTAATGAAAAAAAATGATGAATCAAACTCTTATTCAATTAATGAAGAAAAAACTAATGATAATAACAATAATCCAACAATGAGTTCGAAAAGAACTTCAACAGATTCAAACTCAAAGAAAAATGATAAAAAAAGGACAAAACATAATGAAGAGGTTCAAACTTTTGGCGCTTTATTTAGTGACACGGGTAAGGAGTTGAAAGAATCTTTTAAAGATTTAGGAAAAGAATTTACAAATATGTTTAAGAAATGAGGTATTTATGGGTATTTTCAGTAAAAAGAAAAAAGGCGGATTCGCTGATGTTATCCGATGTGATGAACCGAATTACCTTATTTGGAAATGGCATCCAAATGGTATTGAAAAAGGAAAATCAAAACGGGAAACTGCTATAAGGACAGGTTCTATTTTACGTGTTAAAGACGGCGAAATTGCTGTTTTTGTTTACAAAAAAGAAAATGGAAATAATCAAGATTTTATCGTTGGTCCTTATGATGGTGTATTAAAAACAAAGAACTTTCCTGTGTTATCTTCGATTATTGGACTTTGGTATGATGGCGACACGCCATTCCAAGCAGAAGTATTTCTTATAAATACTTCTAATGTCCAACAAATAAAATTCGCTATCCCTTTTTTCGATGTAGCGGATCCGAAATACAATGATTTTTTTGTTCCTGTCTCAATTAGAGGAACAATAACATTTAAAATTAAAGATTATCAATATTTTATTAAATGTCATCAATTAGTGAATTTTGATTTTGATTTATTAAAAAAGCAAATAAACGACACAATTATTCATACAATAAAATCTGCATTTTTTGATTTTATAAATGAAAATAAAATTCCTGTTTTACAAATAGAAAAAAATATAAAACAAATTAGTGATAATTCATACATCGAGCTTTCTGAAAAACTATTTTCTATTTATGGAATAACAGCTTTAAATCTTGATATTAATTCAATTGAAGTTGATAGAAGTTCCAATGATTACAACGAATTACGTAGCATAACGAAAGATGTTATTCTTAGAAAGAATGAAGCTGATATAAATGACTACGAAGAAAAATTAAAAATTAATAGGGAAGAGCAACAATATGCACAACACCTAAGAACAAAACAAGAAAACATCAATGTTATAGAAGCAGAGATAAAAGGTGAGGTTGGTGTTGCGAGCGCCGATGCTTTCGGAAAAATAAATAGCAATGGAAACACTAATATTGGTGGTGGCACAAGTTCTGGATTTGATCCTATCACTTTAATGACAGGATTGTCGATTGGTCAAACAATCGGAAAAAATATATCTGAATCATTGCAGCAAAATAAAACAAATCCAACAAATAATATTCCCGATATCCCTCAAACATATTTCTATGTTGTCAAAGATGAAAAAGCAATTGGTCCTTTTAATAAAGATCAAATTATTCAAATGATTCTTAAACAAGAAATTAAGGTCGATACATTGGTTTGGAAGCAAGGGACCTCGTCTTGGAAAGAAACCAATTGTTTTGAAGAATTCCAAGGGATGTTTCCTCCAAAAATACAGATATGAAGACGAAAAAATTTAAAACAATTTTTATAAATTTTATATACATATTCGGTTTAGTAATAACTGGTTGCTCTGAAGACCCAGGTATTGTGCCAATTTATGATGATAAAGGAAGACTCCAAGTGCAAATGGATTCTGAAAAATGTAAAACATATCAATTAGAGGAATTAATTAAACGTTTTAAAAAAAGAGGTTTTGTAAATTTTAGAATTTCTTATTTGCAAGATGTTTATCTTGGTATTTTTGTTAAAGAAAATGAGATAGATTCAATTTCTATAAATGGCGAAACATCGTTTAAAAACAATAGTTTTGTTGATGAAAAATCTGTTGTTTTTATTAGTATTCATTCAAAAAAAGGAGGATATGAATATATAACAAACTCTGTTAATGGTTATCTTCCTATCATGTATCAACCTCATGAACTAGACGGCAAAGATAAAATAGAAGCAGGTAACTGTCTTAAACAATTAGGCTTTGTTAATATCTCATATTATCCAATACAGGATTGTTGGAATGATGGAAGCTCGAATTTCAACAAGACAGATTCTTTCCAAGTTAATTACACTCCGGATTTTCGTGAATATTCTTTTTTTCAAATCGATTCAGTAATAAGAATTAATTATCATACTGTTAAAGGTGAATATTGCACAAATGGATTGAATCATGAATATATAAAAAACAATAATGATAATTCATTTACATGTTCTACGTGTGGAAAAACTCTTTATATATAAAAAATTTATTGCTATGTTTTGATTTTTATTAATAAAATTTCCAATTTTTGTTTCTATAGTATGGACTAAATTTTTTAAATAAGAAAATTAAAATCTTGTATAACACCAAAATTACTTAACCGAGAAAACAATTTATGTAATAAATGCATAAGTTGTTTTTATTTGTTATCATATTAAAGGGAAAAGGAAGATATGAGAAAGAATATTATCGGTCTTGTTACATTGCTTGCAATCAGCTTGTCGTTTGTAAAACAACCACCTGTTAAAAATGTTATTAGTGATGAAAATATCGTTAATGCTGTTACAACAGAAATAACGATGAAGCAAATCGCGGATTTTTTAATTACAAAAAAAGAACATTATCCACTTAGTGATGAATTTATTGAAAGATACCAACAATCTAGTGGAGGCTATCTTGATTACGCAAAACAGGTCGGTCATGTTGTAGATAAAAGCATACATGAGCCTAATCAAAAATGGCATTTCTTTGATTCATGGTATTATCGAACAATTGAAGAGGAAGCCGCAGAGGGAAATGATTTTGAAACTGCAAGCGCTAAATCGCGTGTTTATTCAATGTTATTATGCCCAGAACTTCTTCTATGGATTTACGAAGCTTGCGATGTATCGCCTAGCAAAGTAAAAAAAGCAAAAGATGTTGCTGAACAAGGCAAATCATCAAAAACTTCAACAACAACAATTGCTTCAAACATGAGAAAGGTTGTTGCTTGGGAAGATTTAGAAGTAAATATTCTTGAGTATCTAAACCAATAATTTTATGAAGTGCAAAAATTTAATTTTAGCTATATTATCATCATTTATTCTATTAATAAGCGGATGTGATGAACAAAGCGATATTACATCTTCTTCTAGTGACGGTTCATCCTCTATTAGTGATATCTCAAGTGCCTCATCATCGAAAGATAGTTCGAGTGAAGGTTCATCAACTTCACAAGGCGGTTCATCTAGCGAAACATCTACCTCACTAGATAGTTCTATTAGTGGTTCAACTTCAACAAGTGATAGCTCTTCTACCGAATTTAAAATTTATAAAGTTACTTATAATTTATCTAGCGATTATGAAATCACTGGTTTGGAAAAAGAATATGAAGCTAATTCTTTGGTAACTTTTAGTGTTGTTCTAAAAAACGATCAAAAAGAAATTGAAAGCGTTAAATTAGATACTACTACATTAACTGCGAATAATAATATTTATTCTTTTTCAATGCCAAATCACGATGTTGTTTTATCGATATCTTTAAAAGAGAAAGAAATGCTTTTTTCGAATAAATATGATATTAAATATGATTTAGGCACTAGAAAAACTGCTTATAAATTTACTACCACTGAAGAAGTATTTAACGCGTTTTCATCAAGCAATCCATCAAATAATATTATTAATGAGGTAAGTTCTTTTAATACTGTCTACGGAGGCGGAAGCGGAGGAAGTGGCGAAAATAAATGGTACGCCGGCGATATGATCAAATTTGGCACAACAAATGCAAACGGATATATTGTTTTAGAACTTAATCAAGATGTTAACGCTATTAAAATAAGTGGGTATTCTTATGTACCTTCTGCGACAATTCAAGTTGGTGATTCAAAATCATCTTTATGGGGTGATGGAGGGGATGCAAGTGCTGCCCTTGCAACGATGAAATTAGATGGATTAAACGAAGTAAGTAAAGAAGTCGTTGCTAACAAACAAATAAAAACGATTGATGTGTCTTTTGATGCAACTAGAAGTTTGAAAATTGCAACCATAAATAAAAAACCATTATTTTTAACTGCAATCGAATTTGCGACAACTGAAATTAAAACATTTACCGTAACTTGGAAAAATTATAATGGTGATATTCTTGAAACTGATAATGATGTTCCTTATGGCAGTAAACCATCGTATGATGGAGAAAAGCCTATTAAGGATTTATCAGACGGCAGAGAATATATTTTTGCTGGTTGGACTCCAAATATTAGCAATGTAACATGCGATATGACTTATACAGCTAGATTTATTGAAAAAGGTGAAGAAGTTCGTCCAAGTGGTGAAGCAATCAAAATTAATGATGAATATATTGAATACGGATTATATCCACAAAGCTATGTTAAAGATACGAATATAACTTCTGTATTAGAGAATTTGCCTACTGATATCAATAATTGGATTCTTTATAATGGAGAATATTATTTTAAGAAAGTTGCTAAAGTATATAACAATGAATCTTATACATTTAATGATGGAACATCTATTGTTAATGGCAAAGAATATTATTTTAAATGCGAACCAATAAGATGGAAAATCTTAAATGTTAGCAATAATGAATATAAACTCCTTTCTACAATATTATTAGACTCTCATGTTTTTCATGATAATTACGACGAAAGGACAATTGATGGAAGTCTAGTTTATAGCAACAATTATCAATATAGTTCAATTCGCTCATATTTAAATGATGAATTCTTAAATACTGCATTTGCGTTAAATAGCAATAATCTTACCGCTAATGATGATTCTTATTTAGATAAGATCTCACTTCTTGACAAAGATGATTACTTAAATAGTGCGTATGGATTTGAGAGTGATGCAACTAATAAATCATCATCTAGAGAATGCAAAGTTAGTGAATATGCACGTGCAAATGGTTCGTGGTATAATACTAATAATTATAATGGTTCTTATTGGACAAAAACATCGTCAACCGAGTTTAATTATTCTGTTTACAATATCAATGGATCAGGATATATAAGCGATTACGCCGTTGATGGTAGCTCTCATTCAATACGACCAACAATCACAATATCTTTTTAAGGAGAATTAATACATGAAAAAAAGATTAATACCATTAAGTTTGGCACTTCTTATCGCTCTTGTCACAGGATGTGATAATTCTAGTAATTCAAATACTTCTAATACTGGAAATACTATTACTTCAACCGATAGTGGGACAAACACATCAACAACAGGTGGCTCTTCAACTACGACATCAACAAGTGATAGCGAAATAGGAGGATATGATACTTTAGAAGCCTGCAACAAGGCGTCGGTTGGAAAAAGTGTCCACGTTTTAGCGACAATAACTGGAACAGATGGTTCAGGATATTTTCTTCAAGATAATACTGGTGAATTTTATGCTTATTATGGCGATAATGCTCCAAAAAAGAATATCGGAAATATATATGAGATTAAAGGTGTCATTGGAGAATATGCTGGCAATAAGCAAATCGCCAAAGATGCTTCTATAGTTGATACAGGTAAAAGTGGAGAAATTGTAATTAAACCAGTGAATGCTTATAACGATTTAAATACATATAAATATTCTCCAGTAAAACTAACAGTTAAATTAGATACTCAAGTATCTTATTCAAGTAGGAGTGATACAAGAATTGATGTTGGTTTTGACGGCAAAACACTTTTAGTTTTCTTTAAGAAATTTATTTCTAACGGTGACAAAATTGTAGATAAAA
>DNPJ01000075.1 GCA_003501485.1 Bacillota bacterium | reverse complement strand
ATCTACATCTAAATTTGAAATATCTTTGCCATTAAAAAGTATTTGTCCGGAAGTAACCTTATAATTCGGATTTCCCATGATTGATTGAAGCAAAGTTGATTTGCCATTACCATTAGGTCCTAATAAAGCTATTGTTTCATTTGAATTCGTCTTCAAACTAATTCCCTTTAAAATTTCTTTATTTTTAACAGATACATGTAAATTTATTATCTCGAGTGTGTCCATATCAATACCTCAAAATCTAATATATTTTACATACATAACAAATATCAATCAACGAAAACGATAAAATGTTTTCAAAGATTTATCTTTGTATGAAAAAACGAATTTTTCTCACTAATAGATATAAATCTATTGACTAATTTTGAATAACTAGTTGTATTTATACAAATAAAGTAGTAAGATAATTTCGCTATGTTTGAAAAAGGAGGCATATAGGTTAATTATGAAAAAATCAAAAATGACCTTAGGAATTATGGCTGGACTTCTTGCAGCAACTTTTGCGGCAGGTTGTGATGTCACTTATTCCCCTGATGGTTATATCTTAACCTACAAGAACTCTGCTGGTGAGACTCAAAATTATACTGCCAATGACTTATTTGGTAGTTATTACAATGACTCAAGCAAAGTTTCTTCTATGTTCGATAATATTTATAAACTTATTGTCGGAAATTACTTTAAAGTTGAAGCTAGTGGTATAGCTAAATACGAAGAAGTACTTAAAAAAGCTAAAAACGAAGTTGAAGGTATCAAGAATCAAGCTAAGAAAAATGCTGATACAAACTCAACAAATTATGATGATGAATGGGATTCTTTATTAAAAAGCTATAGTTGCGAAGATGAAGATGAATTATTACAACATTTCTTGTATCAAAAAGAACTCGAAGAATTTAACAAACAATTCTATGACAATAATACCGATCTTCTTCGTGATTCTGCCCCTACTGCAGAAAATCCAAATGCATATGATGGTTATTTGAATGTGAAAGTTCCTTATCATGTACGTCACATTTTAGTAAAAATCAGCGATTCGAGTTCAACAAATTTCTGGAACTCTACAATTGACGCAAGCAACGCAATTAAACTTTACGATGTTGTGTCTGCTTTAGCGAAAGGAAACGATTCTTTTGGTAAAATTGCTCAATTATATTCCGATGATAGTTCATCATCTAAATTTGGCGATCTCGGTATCATGGACAAAGACACAAGCTTCGTTAATGAGTTTAAGCTTGGTGTTTATGCATACGAAAATCTTTATAACAACAGCACAAAAGCAGCCGCTAATACAAGCAATATTAAAATGTCTGATGCTGTTAAAAATGATTACGAAAATGTCGCAGGTTCAACAATTGCAAAAATTCCTTATGGTGCATTTGTTAAATTAAATGAAGTCAATAATGTTACATTAGATGACAAAAACCGCGAAGTTAATGATGGTTCTGCTACATATTACCCACGTAACGTTTACTTTAATAAATATTTAAATAAACACGCAGTTGGCGTCATTACACCAACCGATGTTGAAGGAGAAACATCTCCAAAAGATTATTCAACTCTTCCTGGATTTAATTTCGCAGATACAGGCGATGGACTTGGAAAAATCTTAAGAACAAAAGAAGGACAACCTATTTTAGTGGTCCGTGCTGGCGATGGAAGCAATTATCAAGGAATTCATTTCATTGTCGTTCAACGCACACCACTTATTAAGACTGTTAATAATGTTACTGTCTCAGAATACTACACCACTAAATATCCTGGACAAACAAATTATCCAGTCGATGCTTCCAACAATTATAAGCAAACATATGTTAATTTCCTTAACCAAGAAGTAAAAGATTATAAAACTCGTGCTACTGAAGTTGAAAATAAAATCAAAAACTTCGATTCTAATTTAAACAAATACATTTACAAAAAATATGTTGAATCAGAAAAAATCAAATTCAATGATGAAAAATTAGAAAATTCAATCGAAAAATGGATTGAAAGCACAAAAGTATCAGCCAAAGAAAAAGATATGATTTCATGGGAACAAACATGGAATTCATATATTGAAACATTAAAAGTTCAAGAAGCAGAGAGAAGCAAATTAATTCCTGAAGCATGCGCTATCGGATTTAAGACACACACTGGTGCTGATTGGGCAAAAGGCGGTCAATGTAACGATAACAAGATTAGAGGTGAAGAATAATGGCAAACAAAATGAAAATTGGAAAAAGTCTTATTTTAGCACTTGCAGGAGCATTCTTATTAACAGGATGTGACTCAGTAAACGCATTACCAAGCAATTACAATGACAACGTTATCGTAAACAAAGACGATAATTCAAAGGTTGATGTCTACAACAATATAATGGGAACTTTATATGACGATTTGGTTTCAAACAAAAAGGATGATGTTCTCAATAATTTTGTTGAAATCATTGCTAATGATCAATTTGGTAAGTATAGCGAAATAAAAGCTTTAGTTGCTGAAAACGACGAAGCAAAGATGAAATCATTCATCGAAAAACATATGGGTGTTTATGCTCACGAAAATAAAGTATCTGATGATAAAACAGAAGATGAATATTTAGCGGAAAAATATAACACAACCGTTGATGCAATCCGCATTAAAAGACTAAAAGCCTTCTTAAGCGATGTTGAAGAAAGAATTAATGAAGCTTTCTATAACGAAATTACATCAAAAACATACAATGATGATACAGGCAAATTCTACGAAAGAAGATTAGCTATGGCTCATTATGCCGATTTATATGATGTCGATATGACAAAAACAGATTGGTATGAAGGCTATATTACACCTGATCTTAAAAAAGAAGACGTTAGTTCGTTCATTCATATGGACGGAAGATACGATGATTATATTGAACGCCATTTAATCAAAACAATATACAAAGATAAATTAGTTGAGCAATATCTCATCGAAAATAACTATTCCACACTTGGAAGAGCTTATGGCCGTGAAGTTAATATCATTAAGTTAACACGCGATGAAAAATATAAAGATTTGCCAAATACTTTATTAAATACATACGCAACAAACTATATCCTTGGCAATAAAGATGTCGATTTTGAAACAATCGCTAATGCTTGGAGAGGATTTAGAGGAATTGATAAAGACGGAAACGTTATTGAACTTGATGCAAATGAAAAACAACTTCTTAAAGATTGTGGACTCGAAGAACAAACATTTGGTTCATACAAATACTTCCCTGGTACACAATTTGGTCAATTAATTGAAAAATATCAAAAGATTGATCAAGACAATAGATTTGCTGATGAAGAAGCAATGTCAGCATTAAGCGAATTCACAGGCGCGTATACATATAGTAAAGAAAAAGGCTTAAAGATCAAATTAGCAGATTTAGCAACAAAGGATTATACAACCGATGGATGGTATGTTAAAAACGGCGGATTAACAGATCTTCCTACTTCAATTAGAGATCGCTTGTTTAAAATCAATGTTTCCAATGATGTTGATAATCTTGAAAAAGAAACAGAAGAACACAAATATGATTCTGATAAATATGTAAGAAACATTAATGGTCATTACTATTTAACTCCAGCTACTAGTGAAAGTGCAGTAAACGACCCAAGAAACTTTGTTATTTACGATAGCGATAACTTCTACATCGTTGAAGTTGTTGAAGCTGTATCGACATCAAAACTTGACATTGATGGTAAAAATTCATATGTAACAAAGCATAACGATGACGATGTCTTATTCACCGAGAGAACTGCTCGTAAACTAGCAGAAACATTAGGAACAAAAGACTCATATGTCAACAAAACATATTCTTCTTATATTGAAAAATATTCAGTTGCATATCATGATTCAAGCATCTTTGATTACTTCAAAGAAAAATTCCCAGAATTATTTGAAGATTAATTGTTAACATTTGGAGGATAGAATGCTATCCTCCTTTTATAAAGGAGTTTACTTTATGGAAAATAAAAATTGTATATTTTGCAAAATTATAAGCAAAGAGATTCCTTCTTCTATCATTTATGAAGACGACGATGTAATTGCCTTCTTAGATATTTCTCAAGTCACAAAGGGACACACACTAGTGGTTTCAAAAAAACATTTTGATAACTTTTTAACTGTTCCAAAAGATGTCATGCATAAAGTCATGGATGTTGCGCAAAGAATTGGACAAGCACAAGTTGCAATGTTGGGCGCTAAAGGGGTAAACATATTGACAAATGTTAATAAAGAAGCCGGGCAAAGCGTTTATCATTTCCACGTTCATGTTATACCTAGATATATTTCTAATGAAGGATTTCAAATTACAATGAAAGAGAATTCAAAACTTGATAAATTATCTTTACCAAGTTTAGCCAACGAAATCAAAAAGGGAATGTAATTTATCAGCCGTTAAAAAAACTATATCCTTAACTTAATAAAGATATAGTAATTAACGGCTTTTATTGTGGCTTATTTTCTTTCTTTTGGTTTATAAAACGCCACGTTGTCCATAGACCATATTCTTTCAGAAAATTCGCCTGGTTTAACATCTTTTAATGCTTTATCAACAACCATAAGTTGCGAATCAAGTAAATCAATCATCGAAAGAAGCATAGCTTCTCTTGTCATTGGAAGAACTGGAGAACCAAATTCTAGTTTTCCATGATGTGACAAAATCATATGTTCAAGAAGCAAAGGTACTTCTGATTTAATATTTAATTTATCAACAATATTTTTAAATTCAGCATACATGATTGAAATATGTCCAATAAGTTTTCCTTCTGTTGTCACTTCAGGAATAGGAAGATCTTTGTATTCCACTGTTTTACCAATATCGTGCATTAAAGCTCCCGCTACAAGAAGATCGCGGTCAACGCTTGGGTATAACTTTGCAACCTGATCCGCTAAATCAGCCATAGCAAGAGAGTGATGGAGAATTCCACTACCAAATTCATGATGAATTTTTACTGCTGCTGGATATGTAATATATTTATCATAAAAATGGTTAATAACTGTATTCGTTATTAATTCGACATCTTTATCTTTAAATGAATGAAGATAATAGTCTAATTTTGCTTTAAGTTCATCTAGAGGTATAGGTGATACTTTTTTGAAATTTTCAATATTTACTAATTTTTCATCAACTTCGGAAGCGTAAATAATTTTGAATTGTAAAACGCCCTTGTATGAATTAATTTCTCCATCAAATTCAAGAACTTTTCCAGGAACAATAAGGCCTAAATCTCTTTCAGTAACATCCCATTTTTTTGCGTTAATGGTGCCCGTTTTATCTTGAAGAACAACATTTAGATATTGTTTCCCTTTATCTGATGCACATTTATTAACACTCGCAACAATAAATTCGTCATGAACATGTGCACCATCTTTCAAATCTTTGATCCATTCAATTTTCATTTTCAGTTTTCTCCTTTATATAAATTATATTTTTATAAGAATATCCTTTTGCCAATAAATATTTTACCACTTTATTATTTAATTCGTTTTTTTCGTATTTTTTTGAATACTTTTTTATTGCTTTTAAGTAATCTATTTTTAGTTTATTAATTTCATCTTCATCATCAATATTTTTGATATTCAATTTAACTAATGGAATAATGCCAGTATCAAAGCCATTTCTTAATAATGCTAATTCGATATGATTAATTTTATTTTTATAATTATATTTTGAATATTTCAATTCTAAAGAAGGAATTAAGTTTTTAGCTTTCTTAATTTCGTTTTCATCACTAAAATCAATATTTTTTATAAAAGATGTTTTTAATCCCTTCTTATATAAGATATCAACAATTTTATTTTTTCCAAAATTCTTTGATTCTAAATAATCTAGCAAATCATTTCCATATTGTTCATCATTTAAATAATGATTTTCTTTTAGATAAGCAATAATATAGGCAATATTATCGTTATCAATACTTTTCTTAGTTAATTTATCAACTAAACACTTTTCGCTCATATACGAGCGGGAAATGGCTGTTTTTGCGTATTCGATATATTTATCAATTTCATTTATTTTTTTTATTTGGTTAAATTCATTTTCGTTCAAAATTTTATTTTCATATAAATGGAATTGAAGATAAGCATTCAAAGATAATGAAACTATTTCATCATCAAAGCGAAGAAGCACTTTCTTCTTCCCTACATGAATTGATAATATTTTTTTACCAACGCTGTTTGATGACATGTTTATAAGCCTTAATTATTCGTTGATAAAATGTTTCAATTGAATAATTATCCAAACTGTTAATCGCGAGATTAAGCATCGAATCATCTTTATTTTTGTATAAGAGATAAGCTTTATACATTTTATCCGCAAATTCTGTTTCATTTTCAAAAAAGAAACCGGTTTTCCCTTCCTGAATAACATCTAACAAATTATGATCATAACGAGCTAAAACATATAAATGAGCCGCCATAGCTTCCATATATGTTAAGCCTTGTGTTTCACTTAATGAGGCTGAAACAAACACATTACCTAATTTATAATAATTTTGCACTTCGCTAGGAAGACATGGACCAACAAAAATAACCTTATCTTTAATATTTAGTTGTTCAGTTAAATTTATTAAATCATCAACTGCAGGCCCTTTACCTACGATGACCATCTTTGTTTTAACATCGTTATGAATTTCAAGAAACTTTGCAAAGCATTTAATTGAAAAATCAATACTTTTTTCTTTCGCAATACGCCCTAATGACAACAAAACAAATGTATCATCATCTAAAAAGAATTTTTCTTTTAACTCTTTTACCTTTTTAAAATCCACATTTTTGTCTGAAAAACGTGAAAAATCAACTCCAGTTGGGATTACGTTGGCGTAAATGTCGACACCAATACGACGCATATAATCTTTTGTTTTTGAAGATGGAGTAATAAACCCATCATAATGGTTAATCATGTTTTTAGAAAAAGATCTTACAAAATGTTTTCCCAACCTATCAAAAAATCCTTTAGTAACATAATAAGTGTAATCTTCATACATAGTATGATATGTGTAGATCGATGGACAATCTAAAGCATTTATAACAATTCTTGCGAAAATACCTATTGTAAATTCTGTTTGAACATGAGCGATATCAGGATTAAATTTGCGTATTGCTTTGAGAGCTTTTCTTGATGCGATGTTGGCAAGACGATAACCATACATCTTTTTTAATTCAGGACCTGGAATTCTTACAAATCCATTTTCAACAATTAATTTGTCCGAAAAAGGATTTGTTGTCACCACTAAAACATCGTGGCCATGACTAACTAATGTATCTCTTAGGGATTTACAAGATGTGGCAACGCCATTAATTTCAGGTGGATATGTGTCGGTGAATAATGCTATGCGCATTTTATTCATCGTCTCCTATTTTAATTTCATCAAAAACCTCATCAACTTTTGCAACAGCTTTATTTTGACTCTTCTTAATCACATTTTTATTACGTGGTTTGCTTTCTTTGGGCTTATCGTTTTTATTGTTGTTTCTTTTTCCTAAGGATTTCAATTTATTTTGAATCTCTTTTCTAGAAAGCGATGCTGTTTCATACATACTATCAGCAGACGCTTTACGCGTATCAAATGTTTCAAGTTGCAT
>DNPJ01000046.1 GCA_003501485.1 Bacillota bacterium | reverse complement strand
CCGGGGAATATTGGCCAAGAAAAAATAGACTTAGGATACAGAGTTATTGTTGAACAAGTTTATGATGACAACCCAAACCTTTGGAGACGTGTTGAACTTGATCAATACGATATGTATACCAAGTCCACTCAATTATCTGCAATTATTAAAGCAGCTAATTTGAAGAATATTTCAAGACCAACACCCGAATATTTAACAGCTTTTGATACAAAATTACTCACAGTTGCAATTGGTGAAAGCAAAACATATCAAACTTCTACAATTACTTATGAACAAGCAAATGAAGTATTAACAAACTTTGGATTTATCAAATTCTTTAGCGGCGAAGATAGTTTGTGGGGGAATTATGATTCCATGAACGCTGAAATAGCGTTAGAATTCGAAGCAAAAAACAAAGCAAATGGTAATATTCCAGGACGTGGGATAGAACTTTGCCCAACATCCGACTATATCAATTTGTACAAAACAACATTAAACACTTTTGTTAACCAGAAAAAATCATGTATTGCCACAGTTGAAGGAACATATGGAAACTATGGAAAAACATATTCTGATAATGTTGGCGTAACAATCGAAGCAAAAGATTGGGCATATGCTTGGAAAAAAGGACCTATTTCTGGCTTGATTGTATTTCCTGTAGCTTGGTTAACAGATACATTATCAATCTCTTTCGCTGGTGGCGCGAATACAACAGCGATGATGGAAGGTTGGCCACAACTTTTAGCGCTTGTTATCGTAACAATTTTGGTTAGATTGTTCATTTTTGGTGCAACATTTAAATCTGTTTTAACACAACAAAAGATGACAGCATTACAACCGGAATTAGCAAAAATTCAAGCTAAATATCCAAATTCAAATACTAATCAAGCTGAAAAACAGCGCCTTGCTGAAGAGCAGATGAAACTTTATAAAAAGAATAAAGTTAATCCAATGTCTCAACTCTTGGTTATGTTAATTCAATTCCCAATATTTATTGGTGTTTGGGGCGCAATGAGCGGATCAGCTGTTTTATCAACTGGTTCTTTCTTGGGATTAGATCTTTCAGTCTCTATCAAAGACGCTTTGCTCAATGTCTCATCGCTTCCTGGTAATAGCGGTGGATGGTGGACCGCTCTTGTCTTATTTATCCTTATGTCGGCAGGACAATTCTTAGCGATGAAATTGCCACAATGGATTGCAAAAGCAAAAACAAAGAAAGTTGCTAGATTAAGTGTAAATCCAGCGCAAACACAACAAAATAAAACAATGAATATCGTTAGCTATGGAATGCTTATTCTCATTATATTTATGGGATTTAGTTTACCAGCCGCTATGGGGGTTTATTGGTTAATTGGAGCTATATTCTCTTTAGCTCAATCTTTAATTACACAATTAATTGTGTCTAGAAAGAAAAACAAAAAATAATATAGGAGTTATATAGATGAAACAATATACAGCAAAAACTGTTGAAGAAGCAGTAAAAATGGCAAGCGAAGAACTCGGTATGCCGGAAGATGAACTTGTGTTCAAAGTTCTTGAAGAAAAGAAAACTATTTTTTCAAAAAAAGCAACTATTGAAGTTTATGAGTTAACAGATGCAATCGAATTTGCTGAAAACTATATCAAAAATGTTATAGAAGCATTGGGCATCGGTGGTGTGACAACAAAAACATCATTAGAAGATGATATTATGAGAATTGAAATTAATTCCGATCACAATCCAATTTTGATTGGAAAAAACGGTGTTACACTTCAAGCCCTTAACGAACTCGTACGTTTGGCTGTAAGCGGAAAATTCCGTCGTCGTTATCGCGTTCTTTTAGATATTGGCGATTATAAGAACAGCAAATATTCAAGAGTGGCTTTTATTGCTAGAAAAACCGCTAAAGAAGTTCAAAAGAACAAACAAGACGCAACTCTTGACCCGATGCCAAGTGATGAAAGAAGAATCGTCCATAACGCATTAGCGAACTTCTCACATATTAAAACCGAATCATCTGGCGAAGGTAGACACCGCGCTATAACAATTAAATATGTTGAATAATAGAGTTTTATACTCTATTTTTATTATTTATGTTTGAAACTATTGTTGCACTAGCAACCCCAAAACTTAAATCCGCATTAGCAATTATCCGCTTATCTGGAGATGATTGTTTTGATGTAGTTTCAAAAGTTTTTTCTAAAGATTTAACAAAAAACAAAAAAAGAGATATTCATTTTGGTTATATAAAAGATAACGACAAAGAAATTGATCAAGTTGTCCTTTTAACTTATGTCTCCCCACATTCTTTTACAGGTGAAGACAGCGTTGAAATCATTTGTCATGGTTCGATGCTTATAGCCGACCAAATAATTAAATTAATGCTAAAAAATGGTGCTCGTTACGCTACAAACGGAGAGTTTTCTTCGCGCGCTTTTTTAAATGGAAAAGTAGACTTAATACAAGCAGAAGCGATAAATGACATGATTAACGCAACGACCGATGAAGCAAAAGAATTATCAATGCTTGCTCTAAAAGGCGAAAATTCTAAATTATTTAAACCTATCAAAGATAAAATTGGTGAATTGCTTGCAAAAGTAGAAGTAAATATTGATTATCCAGAATACGAAGATATTGAGGTAACTTCTAAGGAACAAATAATAAAAACTTCAAAGGAAATCATTGCATTGTTAGACGATCTAATAAAGCAAGGCGAAAAAGACAAAATGTATCGAGAAGGTTTAAAGATTGCGATTGTTGGAAAGCCTAATGTTGGTAAATCTTCTTTGCTAAACGCACTTATAAACGAAGATAAGGCTATTGTTACTTCAATCGCGGGAACAACAAGAGATATTGTTGAAGGCGATTTTTCCCTTATGGGTGTTCCAATTCATCTTTTTGATACAGCAGGACTTCATGAATCAGATGATGTTATAGAACAAATAGGTATTGAAAAAGCAAAAAACAGTATCAACGAAAGCGATTTAATTTTGTTTGTTGTTGATGAAACAGGAATAGATAATAATTTATATAATCTTATCTTTGATAAGAAACATATCATTGTTTATAACAAAAAGGATTTGTTTAATGACAATGATAAAAATAAGTTATACATTTCCGCAAAAGAAAAAGATATTAAACCGTTATTAGATAAAATTAAAGAAACAATGAATATCGGCGAATTAACTGTAAAACCATCTTTTAATAACACGCGACAATTAGGAATCTTAAAAAATATTGTGTTTAATTTATCACAAGGTATCGCTGACGCAGAAAACAGTGAACCGATAGATTTAATTTCAACTTCTTTAATGGTGGCTTACAACGCCTCTTTAGAACTTTTAGGAGAAAGCAACAAAAACGATTTAGTGGATGAAATATTTTCTCGTTTTTGTGTGGGGAAATAATATGTTAATTGATTCACATTGTCATATAAATGATCCGCTTTACTTAAATAAAGCAGATGATTACGTAAATGAAGCTTTGGAAAATAATGTTCAATTAATGGTTGTGGTTGGATATGATTTAAAAAGTTCTATTGATGCGGTTAATATCGCAAACAGATTCTCAAGTGTTTATGCAGTCGTTGGCGTTAT
>DNPJ01000017.1 GCA_003501485.1 Bacillota bacterium | reverse complement strand
TATTCTTCCTATTATATCTATTCTATATGTAATTATTATTCATACTGAAAAATCGGTTTTTGATAGAATGACGAAAACAATCGTTGTTGATTGGCGAAATAAGAATATTTAATAGTTATCAATAAAAAACTTTGTAAATTTAGTTTCGTGTTTATCGAAACATTTTTATTTTTTTAAAAAAATTAGCACTTATATATTGACAGTGCTAAAACATTGATTATAATTATGATTAGCACTTGAAATAAAAGAGTGCTAGAAAAGGAGTCAATATGAATAGAAGAGAAAGAGTCTTAAAGTTGATTGTTGAGCACTTTATTAAAAATGCTGAACCAGTTGGCAGTAAGACGCTTATTAGCGAATATGGGCTCGAATATTCATCAGCAACGATTCGAAACGAGATGAATGCTCTTGAACTTGATGGTTATCTTGAAAAGACGCATACATCTAGTGGTAGAGTTCCTTCTAGCAAAGGTTATAGATATTATATTGAACACCTACGCGATAGAAGCATTGATGAAGAATTCAAATATCAAATGCAAACTGTTTTAGATCATAAAGTTCAATCGATTCAAGATGTCATTAAACAATCTTGCGAGATATTGTCCCAAATGACTAGTTTAGCTAGCATTGTATTAGGACCTAGCGCGAATAAGGAAAGACTAATTTCTGTTCAACTTGTACCTCTTAACGAATCCAGTGCAACATGTGTGTTTGTTACAGATCAAGGATATGTGGAAAACAAGACTTTTGTTCTTGATGGGAACGACAAATTATCAGATGTTACCAAATGCGTTAAGTTGCTTAATGATAGATTGAGCGGCACTCCAATTGCAGAATTAATTTCTAAGATGGAATCGATCAAACCATTATTAAGTGATTATGTAATTGACCATGATGTTATTTACCAAGCTATGCTTGAAACATTCGTGGGGTTTGCAAGAGATAGGCTTTCTGCTTACGGGCAAGAAGAACTCCTTGATCAACCAGAATTCGCCAACGACGCAAACAAAATGCGCCAAATCATCGATTTATTCAAACGTCCTGATATATTTAGGAAAGTCGAACATAATGATGAAGATGGTGAAATCGCAATCCATATTGGAGGAGAAGCAAAAGATGATAACGATTTATCCATTGTCCAAGCAAAAGTAAAAATACCTGGAATGGAAGAAAGATCAATCGCTGTTGTTGGGCCAAAAAGAATGGACTACGACAAAGTTGTTTCATCGCTTGAATACTTAATTAATAAATTGGATTCATATGGCGAAAAAAACGAAAGAAGGGAAGAGAATTGTGAAAGAAAAGAAACACGAAGAGACTCAAAACAACAAGAACGTCGAAGAAAAAATAAACAAAGATGATAAAAGCAATTCTGATGTAGAAATCGAAAAATTAAAAAGCGATGTCGATCATTGGAAAAACGAATATTATCGTGCATATGCTGATATGCAAAATCTCCGTAAACGAATTGAAGCCGACCATAGAGAGGCTATCAAATATCGCGCTGAAGGTTTCGTAAGTGATCTTCTTCCAATTCTTGACGGCTTCCATATGGCGTTAAATGCCGAAACAAAAAGCCCAGAAATGAAAAATTTCTTGGTTGGCTTCGAATTCATTTATCGCAACTTGGTTAATGTACTCGAAAACGAAGGTGTAAAAGAATTCTCACCGAAAATTGGAGAAGAATTTGATCCAAGTTATATGCAAGCTATAGAAACTGAGGTGAATGAGAAAGATCCGAATAAGATTGTTAAAGTTGTAACAAAAGGATACAAGCTTCACGATCACCTCATTCGTCCAGCAATGGTGGTCGTTACCATAAAAGAAAAAAACGACAAAGAACAAAAAAATAATGATGAAAATGTCCAAAATATGGATGCCTAAATAGGAGGATTTAATTATTATGGCAAAAGAAGTTATTCTCGGTATTGACCTTGGTACTACAAACTCGGTCGTATCTTATTTACAAGCTGATGGAAAGGTTAAAGTTATTCCAAATCCAGAAGGAACAATGACTACTCCTTCAGTAGTTGCTTTTAAAGCAAATGGTGAAGAAATTGTCGGAAATGCCGCTAAAAGACAAGCTGTTACAAATCCTGATACAGTTTCTTCAATTAAACGTAAAATGGGTTCAAGCGAAAAGGTTCATATTAACTGCTTGAATAAGGATTTTACTCCACAAGAAATCTCAGCAAAGATTCTTGCTTACATGAAAAAATATGCTGAAGATAATCTCGGACAAAAGATTTCTAAAGCTGTTATTACTTGTCCTGCATACTTCAATGATGCACAACGTCAAGCAACTAAAGATGCTGGTCAAATCGCTGGTCTTGATGTAGTTCGTATTATTAACGAACCAACAGCAGCCGCTCTCGCATATGGTCTTGATAAAGAAAAATCCGAAAAGATTCTTGTTTATGATCTAGGTGGTGGTACATTCGATGTTTCAATTCTTGATATTGGTGATGGAACATTTGAAGTCGTTTCAACCGCTGGTGATAACAAACTTGGTGGCGATGACTGGGATAAAGTTGTTGCCGATTGGATTCAAGCTCAAATTAAAATTCAATATGGTCTTGATGTAAACGATAAAATGGCTCAACAACGTTTCTTAGATGCTGCTGAAAAAGCAAAAATTGAACTTTCAAGTTCACTTGAAACTACAATTTCACTTCCATTTATCGCTATGAGCGCTAATGGACCTGTTAACTTTGAGACAACTCTTTCAAGGGCTAAATTCCAAGATATGACAAAGCATTTGCTTGCTCGTACTGAAGAACCAGTAAGACGTGCATTAGCTGATGCTAAATTAACTGCTAAAGATCTTGATCAAGTGCTTCTTATCGGTGGTTCAATTCGTATGCCTGCCGTTCAAGAACTTGTTAAGAAGATGACAGGAAAAACACCTAACCTTTCTGTCAACCCTGATGAAGCTGTTTCTATTGG
>DNPJ01000117.1:755-4197 GCA_003501485.1 Bacillota bacterium | reverse complement strand
AAAGTTACACCATCACTCGCTGATCAAGATGTTACTCTTGCAGTTGATGATTCAAAATCAGGTGGTGTTGATACATTAATTGTCGATAAAGGCAATGGCGTCTTCACACTTAAACCAGCTGAAGTTGGTAATGTCTATCTTAAAGCCACAACAAAAGATGGTTCAAAATCAGCCACATTAACCCTTAAAGCCGTTGAAAAACCAACAGCAGAATCTGCAAAAGCTGTCCTTGTTTCTAAATCATTAAAATTATATGACAGAAATACTTATGACAATTACTATATCAACTTCAATGAAGATGGCACAGGAACATTATATGTTGGATCTAGCTATGATGGTTATACTGCATATACATTCACTTACACAATTGATGCTGATTTAAAATTCACATTTACTTTCCCATCACACGAAGGTAAGGACACTTGGTATGCTATTAAATCATTAAACTACGGATCTGAGACATCAATAAGTGGAACAATTGAAGGTGCATACAACAAAAAAGCAAGTGAATTTTCTGGAAGCTTCACTATTGAAACTAGAAAAGATGCTTCTTATTTTGAAGATTAAACAACACATATTGACATTTTAAAATTGATAAGGTAGCCTTTATTGGCTATCTTATCTTATATATGGAGGATCAATTATGACGAAAATAAAACGTTTTATTCCACTGCTATTTATAATTGGAACAACTCTTACTGGTTGTGGCGAAGAAAAAGAGGTTATTGAAAAAACGACCCTTTTAGAAATGAATGCATTGTTGCAAGGATCTCTTTATAAAACAGAAATAAATAATTCATCTAAAGCTACATTTTCTGAATATTACACAAAAGATGATTCTTCAATTCAAGAAGAAAACGAAACATGGAATATTTATTCAAATGAAACAGCGGGTATTGAAGGTAACAAAAAGATTACTTATCCAAAAACAAATTCTGTCGTTGAAGATAGTTACGATAAAATTGTAAAACGTATCAAATATTCAAATGCTGATATTATTTATTTTGTTACAGATTATAAAGACGGCACAAAAAGAACTGACTGGGTTGATAAAGGTGATTTCTTGCCTGTTGTAAAAACTGGAAGCGAAGACTATGATGGTGTCCAATATCTACTTGAAAGTTCTGTTCCAGGACAACTTTCAAAACAGGTTTCACTCATTGCTGCCCAATTTATCCAAAGTCAATTTACTTCTAACATAAATGTTCAAAGCTCAATTCCTCAAGGTTATAAATCTACTCTTGGAAATGAGACAAAGTATTATATCGAGCCTTTCTCTTATAGTTATAAAGAAGACAATATAAATACAAACATTAAAGTATCATTTGAATTTGTGACTAAAGATTCAAAACTCGTTTCTTTCAAATCAAATTATGAACAAATTGATACAAATTCTGATGATTCAGAAGATAATTATAGTGTAAAAGACGAAAACACTTACGAGGTTTTCTATGATAATAGAGCACAAGCTCCACAAAGCCTTATTAATCCAGAAGATTATTTCATTCAAGAAGTAAGCGAAGTTGAAGCTACTTATTATGATGAAAAAGGTAAAGAAGTAATTGTTTCGTTGAACGAAATACCAACAAATACTTATATTCATTTTAAAGCTAAAAACTACGTTCCAGCTAAGTCGATTGATATCGATCTATATGCAATAGAAGGCGCTAGCTCATCAAATGAAAAAGTAATGGTAATTGATGGATCATCGTTCCATAGTGAAAAATCTGGAACCGCCACAATTAAAGCTTATACTGCGACAGGTGTTGAAGTGAGTTTCGATATTACTGTTGTCCCAGTTCCGTTGAAAGAAATATCCTACACTGACACTTATAGTGACATCGAAAACGACAAGGGTGTTAAATATGTTTATAGCGGTATAACTTATGACAAAATTACTCTCACATTATCACCGAGTGATGCTGAAAAAGAGGATATCTATTTTGTTGTTGATAAACCTGAGCTTGTCACGATTACTCCAACAATAGAATCAACAGTTATTTCTTATACTTATGAAATTAGTAGCACTGCTAAAGCTGGTGACTCATTTACTGTAACATTTACATCAAAAGCTTTTCCAGATATCAAAAAAGAAGTTACATATTTCGTTAAAGAAGCCATAACTGGTGAAGCAGTCACAAACTATCTCACAAGTCATACATATAAATGGACACATCTTTATAGTAATACAACCGGCATTTTGACATTTATTGATTCAACAACTGGTAAAATTGAATATAGCAATGGTGACGTTACTACATTTACTTACACAATTAACGGAAAGAAAATCAACATTACTATAACATCAGAAAATCCATTACGTGATTATAATGGTGAGGGAGAAATCTTGTTAGATTTATCCAAGATTGTTCTAGGTGACGGAATTAATGTAAGAGACACATTCGTTGTTCAATAATATTATGAAGAAAAAAATATTTACTTTATTTATAATTCCACTGCTTGTTTTATGTGGATGTGATAAAGATTCATCACAATCCTCTACAACAACGCCAGATGCACAAATTAAAATCGATGAAGAATTAGCAAAATTAACTTCTAAAATGGATGAGATTCCTTATTATGGAAACACTATCCAATATAAACAATCGCAAGTCGATAATTATGGTGCGTTAGATATGGTTGCAACTCAAATCGGAAAAGCAGTTTTATATACTGATGATTTCTATCACGACGATTTTACACAACAAATTAATGAAGAAGAACCATATACTGGTGTAACTGAAAAAGGGATAACAAAATATCAAAATAAAGATGTTTTCTATAGAACAAATTTCTACGAAAAAGAGTCTGATTCAAACTCAACAGTTTTATACTCTTACAGCGATGAATTAAAAAATCAATTTTTTGAGATTGATTTTAAATCTCATTTTGTAAACAACTTCATTAATTTAAGTTACAATCTTTATTCAAACAATTCATCAAATTCCTTCAAACTCGAAACAAATCTTCTTGATATTGATTTCAGTGTAGATGGTAAAACTAACATTAAGTATAATTTTAAAATGTATCAAAGCGGCACTGTTGCTATTGAACTAAATAGCAATGACACTATAACAATAAGCAACGGCCATATAACAAATACTATTTCAAATTATTATGTTTCAATGATGGATGCGACAAATTATCAAAGCGTTTATTATGAAGCATCTTATTCATTTGATGAAACTATAACCACTTATAAAGGTGAAAAACTTAATCCCCTTGATTATTATAAGGAAAGCAACTCACGGATGGCGACATCCGTTTTTTGTTGGCTCTTTGAATTCTGTTGTGGATTTATGTGGATTTGCNNTTTTTGTTTTATAAGTTTATTGTAAATAAAGATAAAAGATTTTATAATTTTTCAAGTTGGAGATAATAAATATGATTAAAGTAATGGCAGTTAATGCTGGCTCATCATCACTTAAATTCAAGTTGTATG
>DNPJ01000117.1:384-549 GCA_003501485.1 Bacillota bacterium | reverse complement strand
ATGCTTGAAAAAGGTATTGTAAAAAGCATGGACGAAATTAAGGCTGTTGGACATAGAGTTGTTCAAGGAGGAAAATATTTCTCTCGTAGCGAGCTCTTTAACAAGGATACAGAAGATAAAATTGAATCTTTAATACCACTTGCACCGCTTCATAATAAAGCGCAT
>DNPJ01000117.1:0-337 GCA_003501485.1 Bacillota bacterium | reverse complement strand
TTTAGAGCTTTTAAGCAAATTTTACCTGATGTAACAAATGTAGCGGTATTCGACACGGCTTTCCATCAAACTATGGAACCACAAGATTATGTTTTCCCTATTCCATACGAATATACAGAAAAATATGATTGTCGTAGATACGGAGCACACGGAACAAGCCACAAATATCTTTCTGAAGAAGGTCTTAAATACTTAAAAGATGTCGCTCATCCAAGAATTATTTCTTGTCACATCGGATCAGGAGCATCAATAACCGCAATTAAAGACGGAAAATGTGTGGCTACATCAATGGGATTAACACCGCTTGGTGGAATTATGATGGGAACGCGTACTGGTG
>DNPJ01000095.1 GCA_003501485.1 Bacillota bacterium | reverse complement strand
CCACAGCAGAATTCAAATAACCCTTTATTTTTATTTCCATAAAATATATAATAAAACTAATTTGGGAGGGAAAATTTATGTTTATTTATGATGATTTATTACCTGTTGGTGCAATTATTGGAATTATTGCTGGTGTAGCAGTTCTTTTGATAGTTTTAATAATAGTTATTTGGTATATTTCCACGATGAATAAAATTCGTCGTTTAGGTGTTAAAGTTGATGAAGCCGAAAGCGGTATTGATGTTGCTTTAACAAAAAGATTTGATCTTCTTACAAAAGAAGTAGCGGTCGTTAAAGGATACGCTAAACACGAATCTGAAACTCTTGAAAAGGTTATTGCTATGCGTCAACCTTCAAAAGGCGCTTCAATGGAAGAAAAGTCCGCTTTTAGTGGAGAACTTAATAAAGCTTTTGATTCAATTAATATCGTTATGGAAAAATATCCAGAATTAAAGGCGAATCAAAACTTTTTGATGTTGCAAAACCAAGTTTTTGACGTTGAAGAACAACTTCAAGCCGCAAGAAGACTATATAACTCAAATGTAACAAACTATAATACAACAATTATTACATTTCCTAATAGCATTGTAGCTAATAATATACACGCTAGAAAACGTGATTTCTTTGAAGCCGAAGAAAGTAAACGTCAAGATGTTAAAATCGAGTTTTAATGGATAAACTTAAAGAATTTGAACAAATAAGAATACAAAGAGCAAAAAAAGCCAAGTTATTTTTAGGACTTGGCTTTGGTTTTTTAGGACTAGCGATAATATTATTAACATTATCGTTTTTGTTAGCATTAGAAATCGAATATACATATATTCTTTTAATGTTTGCGTTAGCGGTGCTAATTGGTGCAGGCGGAATTGTTCTTCTCATTGTCGCTGCAATATATTGCGCAAAATGGTCTAATTTTTTCAAAAATGAAGTCGTTAAGCAATTAATGATAAATGAATATCCTAATTGCACATATTCTCCATCAAAAGGCATAGATAAAGAAATTTTCTTTGAACCTGCTTTTTTTCGTAGACCAGATATTTATAATTCAAGCAATTATCTATATGCTTTTTATGAAAACGTTAAAATTGAATCAGCTGATTATTTGCTTCAAGATAGAAGTAGAGATAGCAAAGGGCATGTTCATTATAATACGTACGCTAAAGGAAGATTTTTACGCTTATCATTTTGTAGAAGTTTTAAAAATACTGTTAAAGTAACAGAGAAAAGCGGACTATTTAATTTTAATTTTTCAACACAATATAAAAAGGTAGAACTAGAATCAGTAGATTTTAATAAAAAGTTCTTAACATTGTCCACTGATGATCAAGCAGCATTTTTCATTCTCACACCTCAAATACAAGAAGAAATGCTAAGACTTGAAAAATGTTTTAGTGGTGGGATATATTTTTGTTTTATAGAAAATCATTTATTTATTGCAATAAATAATAATGCAAGTTCTTATTCATCAAATATTTTTAGACCATTGAGTGGGGATAGTTTAAAAAAGATCATCGATGAAATCAATATACCTAAGAGATTTATTGATGCTTTTAAACTAAACCGAGAAAAATATAATATGCCTAATGGCAACATAACTATTTAGATATTATGAAGAAGCCGTTGTTGTTATTTTCTTTAAGTTTAATCTTTTCCCTTGCAGGGTGTGAAACATCATCTATTAGTAATAGTAGTACATTAATTTCACGAGATGATAATGATTCTTCTAGCGAATCTTTTACTACTTCCATTGATTTGGATGAATTAGATGAATTAAAAATCAACCAAAACACAATTGATACAAACTTTGGACGTTATGAAACAGGTAATAGCGGTAACGAATATACTAATCAATATAAAACTATTAATGATTATCGTTTTTCATATTATTTAGCTGTCAATTCTTATGATGGTTTTATTGATTTACTTCCTTTTATAAAATCAAAAGAAGACGGAACCATAAGCGGAAGTTTTTTAAATTACGATTCTATTACAAATATTCATCATATAGATATTTCTTATAAAAATGATACAAGTAGTAACGAAGATGGAATAAAAATTTTTTATGGAAGAAATTATCCTTTGACAAAGTCTTTTTCTTATCCCTGTGTAAGTTCATTTGAAGAGATTTCAATCGAACTCGGTTTTGCTAATTATTTTCGTATTGAGGCAGTAGATACAAATTTAACAATTAAATCGATTAATATATTTTATAAAGATGAAGGAAGTCAACCAATTGAAAAAATTGGTATTAATGATAATAATTACCGAATTTCACCAATCGTTTACGAAGACGAACTTGTAAGTGGTGAATCATCTATAGAAATACCTACCAAAATAGAAGAAAAAAACGGAAAATATGTTGTTTTATCGTCAAAGACTTTAACTTATTATGAACAAGATGATGTAATAAATGGTAAATATAGCGTTGAAGAAGCAAGTGTGATTGATCCTTTCGATGTTATTTCATACCGAATTGCTTTTGGTGAATATCCCGTTAATTATGGAACGAATATTCCATCTTATTTTGGAAAATATGGGAGACGTATTTCACAACGTTATACACGGACCGATGGATATGTAAATGCTGTTCCTGGAATTGTCGATGCCCCATTATTTAATGAACTTGGCTATTATGAACTTGATATCGCGCTTAATGGTGACAACAACTACGGTAAAGATAGAGGCACAGGACGTGTTGTTTTCTTTTATGCAGGTATAAATGAAGAAGGCTATAAAAATGACATTTATGCTGTCTATACTGATGATCATTATGCGACATTTCAAGAATATTTAGGATATGGGTTTTCTGATAAATTTGATGCTCAAACAACAAGGACTGGAAAATGTTGGTCGAAAGCAATTACTTTACAGAAATGAGTTATTTTATTTTTAGCAATTGTGCAAATAGATGGATTAGTTTTGTTGGCACTTTTTAAAAGGTAATATTTTGTAGACTTTAAAAATTTTTCATAACTCAAACCGGCAAATTTACCAAATGCATAATTTATTTTTCAACTACTTTAACCTCATTGTAGTACAATAAATTATTTGTTATAATAAACATCCAAATAAGGGATATTAAAATGAAGAAAACATTTGTTTTACTTGCATTATTTAGCAATTTTTTAGGTTTTAATAGCCAAACACGTGATTTTCAATTGGAGGCAACAACAATTAATCATATTGATGAATCCGTTAATAAATTAAAAACTATAAATAAACGTTATTCAATTAGTAAAGTGAAAAACGAATACAACAATAATAATCCCTGCTCATCGAAACCTTATTTTGACCAAACGTATTTTGAAGGCAGAACAGAAACTGAAAAATTTCAAAATTATAATTTTTCTATGAAGGATTATTTTGAAAATATGTTCTATTTTTCCTCATATAACAGCATGGGGTCGTGTGGTTATGTTTCTCTTATACAAACTATGTCATATTACGATACATTTTATAACGATGACATAATTCCGAATATTTATGAATTTAACGAATCTACTGCAAAAAATAAAAATGATTTAAAATACAAATCACCTGGTGTTATGCGCCTTCCATATAACGATAGCGTTTATTTATCATACTACGATTTTTGTAATAAAACACAAAACTACGATTTACAAGCAAAATTGACAATATTAAATAACATAAATGAAAATACTTACAATATTAAAAAATTTTATGCAAGCACAAATGGATGGAATTACAACAAAATATTAAATTCATTTTATGGTTCTAACATAATTTTAACCAATGATTATTCTTTTAAAACTCAAAACGAATATATCGAGACGATTAAAAGCATAATAGATAGTGGAAATCCTGCAATTCTTCACATTATGAAAAATAGAATTGGTGGAGAAGATCGACATGCTGTCGTAGCTTACGATTACGATGAAAATGGTATTTACGCAAACTTTGGTCATGGGCAATCAAGTACTAAAAAACTTATTTATAGCGATGGTTACGATTGTATTTATGGGATATTTACTTTAGATTTCTCTTCATTTGATCATAAACATTCAAACAATTATGTAATCGATGGTTTTTCTTACTGTGGTTGCAATATGCCTGGTGAAGTATCTTTTAAAGTTGCTCCTAATTGGATAAATGTTCCTCCAAGGCTATATTGGATGAAACAACCAGGACAAAACAACTTTTATACTGTCGAATTTAAAAGTTGGAAAAATGGTAAATCAATAATAACTAGAAATACAATGGGAAATGCCTTTACATTATCGTTTAATCAATGGAAGAGGGTTATTGATGCGTGCGATGATAAAATCTATATTTCAGTAACTGTTACAAATAACGGAAACATTTTAGCAATAACTGAAACAGAAATTGATAAACCAACACAATATCTAGACTATATTACAATTGCCCCAGATCAATATGGTTTTTATGATGGTTATCCTACAAATGCCTTGTCATTAAACAATTATACTTATATACCAACGCTTGATAATGGATATGCATTTAGAACATTGAGATTCAGAGCCGGATATATTCATAAAGAATATGTTGTTCTTTCTTGCATAAGAGATAATTATTCATACGCATCACTAGAATATGCTTTCTCAACGCCAGTTACCAAAATTGAAGTCGATTTATCTTTCTGGAGAGACAAAGCATATGAACTATTCACTAAAGATAGTGATAAAGCAGAACTTCAAATTTGGAAAGATTATGAAAACCCAACAAACGAAAATTATGGTGAATGGGTAAAGAAATTTGATTTATTGAGTAGTGAAACCAATCTGCCTGAAGATAGAAATAACCAAACAACATATACAATTGAATTTGATACTCCTGTATATGGCTTTAGATTTTGTTTATCGGTTGAAGCAAGAGAGAATGTTACAACAAATAAAGGTCGTATTTGTATTGGAGATATGAA
>DNPJ01000050.1 GCA_003501485.1 Bacillota bacterium | reverse complement strand
CTTTCTTTCCACTTTTCCGCCATAAACTTTTCAACAAGCATTCCCCAAATTACAATTAAAATCATTGGGAATATTGCAAAAACGGCTAATGTAATATCCAAAATAAACATTTTTACAATAACAAATATTGATAAAAACACAGCATCGATAAGCATTATCGTGCCCCAAGAAAAATATTCCTCAATTGTTTCAATATCATTTGTAAACCAAGCCATAACCGTTCCAACATTGTTTTCGTGATAATAGTCACGCGATAATCTCATCGCTTTTTCAAACATTTCTTGTCGAAGATTTGCTTCGATATGCTTAGATGCTGAAAAAAGCGTTACGCGCCACAAACACCTACCGATCATAAGTGAAAAAGCAATCGCTAAAACTTTCAAAGAAATTATCATGACGGTTTTTGAAATTTCATCAGCGACATAGTTTTCTGAAAATAAACCAACTATTTGGCCTAAATATTCAGGTATATACAACTGAAAATAATCAACCGCTATAACAGCTAAAAAACCTATTAAAAATAGATACCAATATTTCAAATAATATTTATTTAGATACTTTCCAGTTAGCATATTATTTTAATCTTACTTAAATCTCTTTTAATTTGATCAATAAGTTCATCTGTTGAATCAAATTTTCGTTCTTCTCTAATAAAATCAAGAAATTCGACGTATACATTTTTTCCATATATATCTTTATCAAAAGATGGAATGTGTACTTCAAGTATAGGTTTATTCTCTTTATCAATTGTTGGATGCACTCCAACATTAGCAATTGCCAAGTATGGTATATTGTCAATATAAATTATAACTTTATAAACTCCATATAAAGGCACAACATAATTTGTATCAAATTTTACATTAGCAGTTCTTATTCCAAACTTTTCTCCATTGTGATGACCGCTAATAACAGTGCCACATATTTGATAATTTTGGCCAAGAAATCTATTTGCTTCCTTAACATTGCCTTCCTTTAAAAGTTCGATAATATCTTGCGATGATACTTTTTTATTATTTTCTAAATATGTATCAACAACATAAACAGTAAAATATTTTTTTAATAAAGAAACGTTTCCAGTAGCGTCTTTACCAAAGCGATAATCTAATCCGCAAAAAACTTCCTTAACATTTAAGCCTTTCAATATAGCAATAAAATCATCTGCGCTTAAATTAAGAAATTCTTTATTTATATGAAAAATTAAGTAATAGTCTAAATTAAACCTAGAAACGATTCTAAAGCGATCCGTTAAAGACGTTAAAACTTCTTTAGATTTATGGATATTTATAAAATTTGAAACTGGTTCAGAAAAAGTCAAAATAGCTTTTTTATATTTTCCAAGTTCACTGCACTCTTCAATAATCTTTTTATGTCCGAGATGAACACCATCAAAATAGCCTAAGCAAATGCTTAAGCCATTTTCAAATGATTCAATTTTATTTAAATATAAATCAACAGCTTTCATCTAAGTCCTCTAAGACAAGTATATACATTATCGTGATGTTTTTTGTAAATTGCAATTATTCCGTCTTTGTCCTTAACCAAAATTTCTTCATTATTGCTATTTATTAGCAAAGGAACACCATTTAAAGCTTTTTTTGACAAATTATCATCAAGATAAACACTTGGAAAATCCTTGAGCATATCTTCAATACTAATTAGATTTTTTTCTGTCACATCTTCCGCTTTAACAGCGTCTTTTAAGGAATAATTACCAATGGCAAGTCTTTCAAGAGAAGAAAGATATCCAACAGTATTGAGTTTTTTAGCAATATCTTCGCCAAGAGTNNCTTAAAAAATAATTGCCAATAGCTAGTCTTTCAAGAGATGAAAGATAGCCAACTGTATTAAGCTTTTTAGCAATATCTTCTCCAAGAGTTCTTATATATGTTCCTTTTGACACTTTTGCTAAGAAAACTATATTATCTTTTTCAAATGATAATAGCCTGATGTCAAAAACATTTATTTTTCTAGGTTCTCTTTCTATTTCTTCGCCCTTTCTAGCATATTCATATAAATGCTTACCATTTTTTCTAACGGCGCTATACATGGGAGGAAGTTGATAAGATTCACCTAAAAAGGAATTTAAAACTTCTTTTATAGTATCTTTATCTAGATTAGGAATTTCTTTTTCTTCTACAATATTGCCTTCTTTATCACCCGTGTCAGTCAATTTTCCGAGTTCAAGTTTGGCAATATAAGTTTTATCTTTCTTTTCAAGAAAAGGCGCTATTTTAGTGGCTCTACCAACAAGAACAACTAAAAGCCCACTTGCAAAAGGATCAAGCGTTCCAATATGCCCACATTTCTTTTCGTGGAGTCTTTTTGAAACGATATTCACTTCATCTCTTGAAGTATTTCCAATATTTTTATTAATTAACAAACATCCAGATAGAGTATTCATAACAAAAATATTATAATATTTGCATGAAATCTATTAAAGGTATTTTAGGCGGAATTCGCCAAGCAGATCAATTGTTCAATCTAATAGAGCAAAATGATCGCATTATGATTGGTGTCAGCGGAGGCAAGGATTCAATGCTTTTATGCTATGCGCTAAAGCTCTATCAAAAATTTTCATGTTCAAAATTTGAAATCGTTCCAACAATACTAGACTTAGGCTTTCCTGGATTTGATAGCAAACCAATAGAACTATATCTTTCTTCAATCGGATTAAAGTTAAATGTTGTCGACGCTAAAGACGTATATCAAATACTTAAAATCCAACAAAAAGAAGATAAACATCTACCATGTTCAATATGTTCACGAATGAAAAAAGCGGCAATCAATAAAGCTGCTAAAAATTTAAATTGTAATAAAGTCGCTTTTGCACATCACGGTGATGATGCAATCGAAACATTATTTATGAATGAAATATTTGGAGGAAGGGTCGCTACATTCCAACCAAAAATGTATCTAGAACGTGCTGATATAATGTTTATTCGCCCATTAATACTTATCAGAGAAAGCGAAATAATCTCCGCTATCAAAGAAGAAAACATACCGGCGTTCTCTTCGCACTGTCCAAATGATGGATTTACAATGCGCAAAGAAATGAAAGATTTATTAAATTCACTTTATAAAAAATATCCATCCTCTAAAAACAATTTCTTAAAGATGCTTTATAATTACGAAAAAGAAGCATTATTCAATGATGATATTTTCTATAAAACTGAAAAGAAAAATATTTCTTTAAAACCTGTTATATCTGCAAGTGATGCATTAATTGAAAACAAAATAAGAAGTGAATTAAATATAGAAAATTTTGATGATACTTTAACTCGTTTAATTATTTATAAAAAAAATAAACCAATTGGTGTTGTTTCATATAATTGGAAAGATAAAAATACTGTTATCATCGATACAATATCTTTGTTAAAAGAAGACGATAATATTAAAGTAATTGTTTTAAACTATTTAGAAAAAACATTCACGAGAAAAATTACACCACTTACAACATTAGTTAAAAAAACAAACGACAAAGAATTTTATAAAAAATACAATTATGAAAGTTTTAACAAAAAGTTTTTTATTAAAAAATTCGACATTTAAATGCGCTTATTTTTGTTTTTATATCTTTTTGCGCTTTTTTTGCCGCCAATTAAAATCGAGAGTTGTATAAAAACCAAATCATAAGCAACCATAGCTAAAATAGATCCGATTAAAATCAAATAAAATGTTACATAATTTGGCTCATCATTGTTGGCCACAACATTATTTAAATAATCGCTTGAAAAGGCAAAATTTGAAATAAAAAAGAACAACAAGCAACCACTAACAACAACTAGTGGTGTCATAATACTTCCAAATCTCTTTTTCCCCATTAATGCTCCATATATCAACGCGCCAATAGAAAGAAGCAAAGATATTAGTGAAAATATTAACAAACAGTTTTTTATTTGATTAAAATCCAATTTTGAATTTAATACTCCAAGCATATTACTTTCCAAAAGCAAAATATTTTCCATTAAGTATTTTTCGTTAAAAAAGTCAAAAAGTAGTAAAAATAACGCAATAATATTTGCAACAATAATAATATAAACATTAAATTCTTCATTTGGGTATTTAATTTTTCGGACAAAGTTAAACGCGAAAAAACTAATTGCTAACATTCCAAAACTAACCAATACACGTATCCACTCTGTTGATAAAAGCGGAGCGAAAATGTGTAAAATCAAAAAAGAAAG
>DNPJ01000021.1 GCA_003501485.1 Bacillota bacterium | reverse complement strand
ATCTCCTACATATACATATCCTCTAGCATCGTCCATTTTTAATTTCCTTAATATACTTTCAATCAAACATAAATGAAACAACTACTGAATCAGACATTTTGATATCTTCAGGCTCAATATTAATAGACTCATTTAATAATCTTGGGGCCTCAAAACACATTTCATATTCTTCATCATGAGAATTGGAAGTGTGATAATTAATACTAACAGGTGTAATGTTTTTTAAACATAATGACTCCCCTATTAAAGCGGCTTTACTTTTTGCATCTTCAACCGCTAATTTGAGAACTTCTTCTTTTGCTTTATCTACATCTTTAAGAATATAAGAAATTTTCATATCCGAATCGATATCATATTGTGAAATCTGATTTATGATTTTCCCTAATGTTTTATTGCTTCTAGAAAAAGTAATAGTTAATGTTTGATCATATTTATAGCCTAAGAATAATGTTTTTTTATAATTTCCGTGTTCGTCTCTTATACGTTCAGTTTGAGTCGAAATATTAAAATATGAAGTTTTAACACAATCTTTATCTAAATCGATTGCCTTTAGCGCATTTTGAATTTTTGATAAATCTTCAACTGATCTTGCTAAAGCTTCATCATAAGTAATACACAACTTTGAAAAGCTTAATGTTACAACAGTTGTATCTGGAGAAAAACTTTTTTCTCCTTTTCCTAGTATTTTAATAATTTTTTCCATTTTTTTATTTCTCCTTATAAATATTATTTCCTAGTATTGGAAATTCATTTGATAATACTAGTATATGCATAAAAAAAGACCTTTATTAGGTCCTTGGTGGTTGTAATTAATAATTAGAAATCAAATACTAGATTAACATTTTTCTCAATACAAAATGCATTAATAACAGAAACATCATCACTGTTAGAAACATATTTTTTATTAGAAATTAAAAATTTGTATAATTGATCTTCTTTGCTAATAGGCGAAAAGCATCTTCCGCAGAAAAGAAGAAAGTTTTCAGCTTCATTCATATTCATGTGAAGAGCAAGAATATATCTCATAAGAACTTGTTTTGAAATAGTGTCTCTTTTTTCTACTTTATAGTGTTTTGATCTTAATGCAGCACCATTTTTACTATTATTAGACAACGCTTTATTTAAAAACTTTCTCACATATTTGTTATCATTTTCATCAATAAATCTTTTATCTATATATAGATCAATATAGTCCGCAACTGAATTAAAAGGTAATTCATTAATGTTAATATTTATATCATTGTGCTTGATAGATAAAATATTGTTGGTTTTATTAACCGCTAACGCTTCATTAAAAAGTTTTTCCTGCGGCGCTAATACATGCATTATTCTAAAAGCGCTTATATATGTACCTTCTTTTAACAATGACGCCTCTTCAAAAAATTCTTCATCATAAGCAAATCTATCTTCATCAGCATATATAAGATTACTATTTATCGAAGTAATCAATTCCTCGTTCTTATTAATATCGTCATCAACAAAGTCATCACTTCCTAGTGGTGGAAAAATGATTTCTACGTTTAAATTTTTGAAATTATTAATAAAAGCATTGCTCAAATTAATAATTATTTTAAGAACAATTACAGATGGATAACCTAATTCAATCAAATCAGAAAAAACAATGGAAACGCTTTTTAATCCTTTTCTTTCCGCTAATTCAAACGAATAAGCTAATTCATATTCTAAGTTGCTTTTTTCATTATAATAATCGTAAGAATCAAATTGACTTTCATAAATTGTTATTGTTTTATTTTTGTAATCAATATAACTTTGTTTAAAAATGTCATTATCCTTTTTAATGCGAATAAAGTTATCATTTTTAAAATCTGTTATATTGCCGTACTTTTTCTTTAAAGCCATATTTATATTATAATGTTTGATATTTGAAATATTAAGCTAATTTGATTTTATGTTAACACCACATTTTTAGTTTTAAACAAATCTATTTAATGTACTATTTTTAGTACAATCTTTGAAGAATAAAGCCGATAGGAGGAATATCTATCGGCTTTTTTTGTGGTGCTTAGACATAAAGACACAGAAAGGAGTGAAAAAACAACAAGTAGGAAGGAGGTTACACCACAATTTTCATTCCATTTATTTGGAACAACAATATTAAACGATATTACTTTAATGTTTAATAGGTCTTTGATGGCAGTAATTAATAAAAAAAGAAAAAGCTGATAGATGAGAAAGCTATCAGCTTTTATTAAGCGGCTATATAAATAATAAGAATCTAGAAAGGAAAGGGCACCGCTTAATAGAAAGGAAAGGAGTACAAATATAAATGACTATGAGTAGCAAAATGACTCATAGCATTATATTAACTAAAAAAAATAACGCTTATTTTAAAAATAGTATTTTGTCCTTATATAGGAACACTACTTTTGAATATAAAAAAACCGGAATTCTAAATTCCGGTATTAAATGCATTGGTTGCGGGGGAAGGATTTGAACCAACGACCTCCAGGTTATGGGCCTGATGAGCTACCAGGCTGCTCTACCCCGCGATATTGTCTATATTCTACAAAAAAAGTATTATCAATGCAAGTTGTTTTGTGCTCATATGAAAAAGGGTCCAAAGGACCCTTATATTTGACAATGATCTTATTTAATCTCCAATTTTCCTTGAGAAATAAGCTTGCCTGTTTCTTTATGGAAGAGCATAATTTCCGCTCCACCGAAAGAAACGTTAACTTTTTCACCAATCTTAAAGGCAACACCGCCAAAGATGACACCAGTTAATAAGAAATTATCAATTTTAATCTTGATTGTTGTTTCCATACCAGCTGGCATAGCGCTATAAATTTCACCTTCAATGCCACCTTCATGTCCAATATGAATGAATTCTGGACGAACGCCAATAACATATTCTTTTTCTTTGACACCATCAAGGGTTTCGATATCTTCCACTACTGGAATGCGGTATTTAAATACTAAATCTTTATTTGCTTTTTCAACATAACCAGGATTTAAGCGTTTTTCTTCTTCAAGTCGATTAGCTTCATCTTGAAGAGTGGATTGATTTGTTAACCATTCTTTCATTGAAACTTCTTGAATTGGTTTAAATGTAACGTGATATTTATCAAATATCTTCAACTCAAATTCACCATTTTCGTTTTTACCATCAGCTTCAATAAAGTTAATTGAAGGATTCCCAACGAAATCAGCAACAAATAAATTGTTTGGTTTTTTATAAACATCTAGCGGAGCATCGTATTGTTGAAGTACACCGTTATTAATTAAGCAAATCTTTGTAGCAAGGGTCATCGCTTCAAGTTGGTCGTGAGTAACGTAAACGAATGTTGATCCAGTATCAATATGAAGTCTTTGAAGTTCACTTCTCATTTCAAGGCGAAGTTTAGCATCAAGGTTTGAAAGAGGTTCATCCATAAACAATACAGATGGTTCTGGAGCAAGAGTACGAGCAATAGCGACACGTTGTTGTTGGCCACCACTAAGTTCGCTTGGATATCTGTCCATAAATTCACCAATTTTAACAACTCTTGAAACGCGTCTAACCGCTAAATCGATTTCTTCAGGAGTTAAGCGACGCATTTTTTCACTAATACCATTTGAATCAGTTAAAACAAAATCATCGCTGACACTTATGCCTTTTTCGTTGTATCTTTCCATTATTTCAGCAATGCGAAGCTCGTTTTTAGTGATTTCTTCACCAATAAACATATTTTTAGCAAAATAATTATAAAGTTTTTTTGCTGTCATCATGCTTATTTCATAAGTATCAATAATCTTGATTAAAGCACGATTCATGGCTTCTTTTTTATCTTTTTTATTTTGTTCTGCTTCTAATACAACTTCTTCAATAGGTTGTGGATCGTTTAAAATTTCGTTTATGCGATGAAGATTTTTTAATTCAAAATCATATATAGGCATAACCTCTTTAACATTTTTTAAGCCAAAAGAAATATTTTGATATACAGTCATATTTGGCCATAAAGCATAGTTTTGGAATAAGAATCCAACTTTTCTTTTACTAGCAGGAACATTGATACCAAGTGAAGAATCAAATACAACATTATCACCAATTGAAATGCGACCACTAGTAGGTGTTTCAAGTCCTGCAATCATACGAAGAGTAGTTGTTTTTCCACAACCAGAAGGGCCAAGAAGGGTAACGAATGAATTATCATCTATGACCAAATTCAAATCGTCAACACCATAAAAGTTTCCCCAACGTTTTGTAACATGTTCTAATACAATTTTAGGCATTTTTCTAACCTCCAATACCTTTATCAAGGCTTGCGCCAGTAACTTTATTAATAATAGCGTTAACCGCAAGAATAAATACAATCAACATCAAGTTAATAGCACTTGAGAAAGCATATAATCCCATTTCATCGAAATAGCCAATTTGAAGCGTAGCTAGTTTGCTATCTGTGGCAAGCATCATGAACAATGTTAATTCACGCATGCCGGTTATAAATGGGAGTAAGAAGCCACTAAGAATTGATGTTTTTTGAATTGGTATGATAATAAATAACATACGCTTCCACCATGGGACATTTTGAATGATGGCGGCTTCTTCAATTTGATCAGATAATTGCAGCATCGAATTAAATGATGCTTTAGAAGCAAACGGTATGTATTTAATCATACCAACGATAATAAGTAAGATATACGTATTATATAGACCTATATTTGTGCCAAATACAAAGTAGGCAGCACCAACAGATAATGCAGGTAATAAATATGGAAGGAATGCTACTGCATTAACATAGTTAGCAAATTTTGATTTTCTATTTTTAGCAACACAATATCCAACAAGAGTTCCGATTGTGCCTGCTAAAATGGAAGCTCCAACTGCTGTTAATATCGACCCGCCAAAGGCTTGCCATAATTGTGCGTTATAAAACACACCTAGATTGCCATACATGCCATTTTCAGCACCTTGATCATTATTAATCCACCACTTAAGTGTTAATGAAGAATAATCACCAGGGTTTTCAAGGAATGTTTCAACAGCAAATGAAATAATTGGGAATATGGATGTAAGTGAAGTTAATAAGATCAAAACAATGCCGATTACGACTGAACCGACTTTCCCTAAATTAACTTTTGAAACTTGTCCAGATTTACCTGTGACGGTTGTATATTGTTTTCTTCCTGTTGTGGATAATTGATTGACAAGTAATATTGCAACACCAATAACCATCATGACAACAGATATAATCGATGCAACACCAGGTCTATCAACATTCAAATCTTGATATTTAGTAGCTAATGTTGGGAATTCATATCCTCCAGCAGCATGCCCTAAATAATGTGGAACAGGATATGATCCCATTGCGCTAGAAAAAACTAAAAGGACTGTTGAAAGAATTGCTGGAGTAACTAAAGGAAGTGTTACCCTAAGGAATATTTTCCATTTTGGAGTATTCAATATGGTTGCTGCTTCCTCAAGGTTGGCGTCCATATTTCTAAATATACCGCCGATTAAAATGTAAGCGAATGGAGCATAGTGTAATCCAAGAACTAATGCACATGGAAACAATCCAGCGCACCACCATTGAGGCATTGTGATGCCAAAAATGGAAGCAAATAATCCGTTTTTAGTACCAGTAACAGCAACACTATCAAAAAGGTTTTTCCATACCATTGCTAGCGTCCACTGAGGCATAATATATGGGAAAATAAAAACAGATGAAATGTATTTTTTAAATCTTAAATTGGTTCTTGTAATTAGATATGCGACAATTCCACCAAATAAAACCGCGAATACACAGCTTAAAACTGATAATAACAATGTATTTCCAAGAGGAACCCAGAAATTTTTAACTGCTAATCTGCCAGTAAAAGCTTGTATCCAGTTATAAAAAGATAGACTGTTAGCAACATTGTCTCCAATATCTTCCCCCATTGCACCTTCGTGAATTTTAAAGGTGTCAATTAAGACAGAGATCATCGGAATGAAAACAAGAACAGATAAGATGATTCCTAAAATAACAAGAATGATATTTTGAGGTTTTGAAAAAAAGTTTTTGCAACTATTAAAGAACTTCTTCGATTTTGAAGGAGCTTTTTGATAGTCAAATGTCGAGCCATAACTATTCATAAAATCCTCTTTCTATTCGTTATGAAACGGGGAGGCAAAAGCCTCCCCTAAAAATTTGTATCTAATTATTATAGATATGCAATCCAGTCATTCATGACTGCTGCAACTTTGGAACAATATTCACCATCTTCAAGGACTAAGCGACCTTTTCCGGCTTCATTTGCTGTCCACCAGTCATAACCTTTATCGTTTTTAACTGGATAGACGACTTCTGTTTTTTCAGTTCCATCATCTTCTTTGTAACCATCTTTTGAGTGGTCGAAATTCTTTTGAACTTCTGGGTTAGCGCTATATCCACCCATATCCTTACCCCAAGGTTGGAATCCTTCAGCATGGTTTGTCATGAAGTGAATAAATGCACATGAAGTCCATGGGAATGGTGATGTTTTTAAAATTTGGAGATAGTGTTTATACATATAACCACCAAATCCGACATAGCCATCTTTATAAGCAGCTACTTGAATTGGTTTTTTAGAAACATCAGCTGTATCTTTAATTGATCTAAATTTTGAATAGACAAGAAGACCAGCTGTACCACCAGATGTTTTCTTTGTTAAGTTGACACTAATTGGACCATCATCATCAACTTTTGTATAAGATTTCATCCATAAATATGTCCAAGCAAGTGAATATTTGGCATCATCGTTGAATCCACCATCAACCATCAATTGTTTAATACCGGCGTTACCATCTTCAAGGACTTTATCAACAGCAGCTTTTTGTTCTGTTGTCGCGGCATTATATGCTTCCTTAACAACTGCAGCATAGTCATCACGTGTTAACATATACATCATGTTTTGGCCAACTGGTTCAGATGTTGGAGCCATAAATTGTGTTGAGAATTTTTCGCCCTTATCGTTGAGAACAAAGTCAAATACGTTATTGACCATGTCTTTGTTACCATCAACTGTTCCATCTGCTCCAAGTGTGTTATAGCAGAAAACTTTTGATAATGATTGAAGAGCTAATGGTTGTCCATCGTTTTCTTTGCTACCTTTCCATTCCTTTGGAATGTAGTTAAGCAAATAACCAGGTTTGGTCATTTTTGAAGCGATTTGTGAACCATCTTGGATGAGTGTCATTGAGATGTTGTGAGATGCACCTGTAACATCACCTTTAATTTGACTGAAGATTTGGTTATTTTTTGGTTGTGTTGTTTCAAAACTTGCAGAGAAATCTTTTGGAGCATATTCTTTTTCTGCAACATACTTAACCCATGCAGGGAAAGCATCTTTCATACGTGATGAGTTAGCAACAACAACGAATTTCTTGCCGTTAATTTCTTCTGCGGCTTTTGCATAAAGAGCATCTTCGTCCATTGCTTCGGCTTGGGCGATGATATCTTTTACTGGGTTTGAATCATTATTTTCTCCGCATGCACCGAGGGCTAAGACAGAAGCTAATACAAATACAAAACCAGCAGTTTTTCTAATATTTGTTTTCAAAGTTTGATCCTCCTTAATATTAGATAAGAAAAAAAAGGCCGAACAAATCCCTTGACTCACATCAGGATTTATATGACCTTTTGTTCTTCATAGCATAATAATATCACTTGTAAAAGCGCTTACAAAGAAAAATATTAAAAAAATTTTTCAAATATTATTTTCGAACATAAAAAATTAGTTTTACCAATGATTTGTAACTTTTTC
>DNPJ01000031.1:7296-7482 GCA_003501485.1 Bacillota bacterium | reverse complement strand
TCGCTACTTTATCTTCATTATATGAATTGTAATTATCCATATGAGATTTTTTAACGTTTGGATATAAATGAGTTCCTCTACGAGCGTAGCAAAGTTTTGCACAAGGTGCATTTCTTCTACAAGTGATGATTGGTGGAAGATTTAAGGTTGGAACCTTATCTCCTAATTTACTATTTGATAAACTGA
>DNPJ01000031.1:5977-7224 GCA_003501485.1 Bacillota bacterium | reverse complement strand
CGACTGTTCCTATTTAATTTTTAATTTATATGTTTATTCTATTAAAGAATAATACTCTATATGTCCTTCTTTGTCAATAAACTTAATACGATATTTGCTAATATTAACTAATTTTGTAACTTCTTCTGCAAATGTTCTAAAATCATCTTCTGAATAAGCATAATTTTCAGGCATAAATACATCTCGGTAATATTGATATAATTTTTGATCTTTAGATTCATCAGCCTCTATTACATATTTTTTATCATTATTGTCATCATCTTTTTTATCGAATTCACCGTAATTTTCTTCATATTCAAATTGGTCTAAAATATAATTTACTCCAAAATAAGAAACATACGCTTCGTGATGTTCTGTGTCAATAGTAATTTCAACATCACCTTCTGACCATGCTTGTGTTTCGTTCATATCTTTATCAAAGATGCCAATTAAACCATCATTTCTGTCATAAGTGAATTCTCCATCTTCAGCCATTCTATTTTCAATAAGTTTTAATGCTTCGTCAGATAACCCGATTTCTATTTTAAGATAATTATAAAAATTCTGACAAATAGGTCCTCGTAAATTTTCTGGAATATGATTTCCATTATGTAAATTATTGTCTTCACTAAATTGTTGCCAATATCCTTCATAAGTGATATTGGTTCTTTTAGCAAATCTCAAGAAAGCTTCTATGGCAATCTGTTTAGCATTTGCTTTTGGAAATTTTTCTATCATCTTATTCATTAAATATAATATAATAAGAGTATTAACCGCAGCACTGTCTGTATAGGCTGACCAGTGTTGATACATATTTGCAACTCTTTCTTCTGTTTTTCCATCATAAACTGTAATAACTAATCTTTGTCCCATAATCATTTTCCTCTTTTCTTTTAAATTTTTGGGAAGCCTACATGGCTTTGTTCCTATTTAATTTTAACATTTTTATTTCAATAGTTCAAGAATTCTTTGCTTATATTCTGATTCTTTACACCATTGATTTGGCCCACCACGAAAATCTGTCAACGATTCTGCTGTTCTGTACATTGCTAAACCATTTACTGGTTCTGTTGTGATGTAAACAATCTTTCCATTATCTTCGTTTTGAATAAAGCCAATACATCCAACTTTTTGATAGCAAGTAACATCATCACGCAAATGAAATGTTAGATTTTTACAATCTCTAAACATATATTTGATAGCACGTGTAGATTTTCCTTTGTTTGGTAATAAATAATTTTTCATCTTTATTTTCCTCCTTTCTTTTC
>DNPJ01000031.1:0-5938 GCA_003501485.1 Bacillota bacterium | reverse complement strand
GTGGTTTAAAATTTCTTCTAAATCAATTTGATTCAATAAATAAGGGCCTTTTCTTAATTTAACATAAGATTTTAAATCCTTTATTACAGGTAAATTATACGTTGCTTCACCTATATTTTGTACTTCTTCGAAGTGTCTTATTGTGGCTGTATCAACACTTATATTAATACCACTTTCGTATGCTTCAAAATGATATAATTTATTTTTATAAACGAATAAGATGAACGCACATCCCCAAGCCCAATGAGAAGGTGAAGAAATATCTCGAATTAAAGTCATATTATTTATTGTATTTTCGGTAAAATAACATTTGAGTCTATTTCTTTTATATTCGCTATATGCTTCTTGATTTATCATTTTTTCTTTTTGATAATTATAATCAATTATCAAACTTAAATATTTATTCAGTAATTCAAGAGTTTCTTTGACATCTGACAACATTTGACTATATGAATTTAAAGGAAAATAATCAAACGAAAAATCTTTTAAATTAATAAATATTTCGTTATGTTTTGGAGCAGGTGTTCTGATATATAGCCAAAATCCTTCTTTATTGTGTCTTTCTATTGTTGCCATATAAATAGATTCTAAAATAGGATATTGTTCTATTAAACGAGAAGTTAATCTAAAATCTATAATTTGATTAGTTTCTATTTGCTTTTTTAATTTTTGTACTTGACCACTATTAATAATTTGCTCTTCTAATTTCATAATTTCTTTTGCTAATATTTGATTAGTTTTAAGTACTTCTAACTCGCTTTGTTCAAAATCATTGTATTTTAGGTCTATGTTTTTGATTGCTTCGCATTTTTCTATTTCGCAAGTTTCTTTAAAGTGTGTTATTTCTTCATAAGTTTGTTTTGTAATTTTATCATATAAATTCATAACTTTTTCCTCCTTTCTTTAGAACTAGTCAGCATAACCTGCCGCTAGTTCTAATAAATACCATTTATCCATTTGATCAATCTCTTCCCAGGATTTTTCTCTTCTTAAAGCGTGTAACATTTCAACATAGCAATCAGGATTAAGATTATTAGAATCTTTTAATCCTAAATAACTTGCGTGACTGCATAATTGTTCAAATTCTTCGTCATCAATACTGTTATCAAATAAACATTGTACTGAATTAGCAATGGTAATATCCCATACACTAATATTCTTTTCGTTTAAGACTTCTAATTTTTGTTTGTAATTCATAATTATTTTCCTCCTATATATGAATTTAACGACTGTTCCTATTGATTTATGTATTAAAATGAATAATAAAATTATTTACTTAATAAGCGACGTATTCTTCCTATTACTTGCGGTATCAATCTATCATTGATATATGCAGCAGAATATTTATTTTGAACATCATCTATTTTTGCTTTTTCTGTAATGTCAGAATATCCTTGTTCAAAAAGAAGCGAAACTTGTCTTAATTTATTATACGTTGATATGTAGTCATATAATTCATCAAGTTCTTCTTCTGTTAAAGGTGTTGCTTCCATTGTTTTTCTAAATTCTGTTTGTGTAAATAATCCTTGAGAATAATAATCAGGATATCCTTCAGGACGACCTAATATGACCATATTGAGATAGTCCCAATGTGAAGATTTTTCATCTCGTCCTTTAACAAATTGAGGTTCTCTTAACCAATATCTGCGTCCAATTTTATTACGACCTAATAAATAATGATTGACTCCTAAATAAACTTTTGTTTGTTTTAACATTTTTCTTTTACGCATATTTTTTTCCTCCTATTTAATTAATTAAAAGAGAGATTATCCGAAGACAATCTCTCCAAATAAAGCCCATTGGATAATGAAATCTCCACTTTCAGCATCAGCATAACAACCAAGATAATCTTCAATATCATCATATTTAGAGTGGGACATTTCTTGTCCAAGACCTTCTAACACTCTATTGAGAGTCAACTTCCAAGGATCTCCTTCGACTCCTTCTTCATTATTTAAATCTGTTACACCTTCTTCTTCTGCATCTTCAAATTCAATATATCCTCCATTCCATAGAATATAAGCAGCTATTTCTACAGTAGAACAATATTCATCTTCAGGATGTTCTGCTTTATATTTCTTTTCCCATTTAGTCCAATTTTCTGAAGCGTTGTCAAGCATTGCCCAATAACCAATTCCACCTTCAAGTGCAATAGCCATAACATCACACAAATTGTCTTGTGTAATTTCAACTGTTTTTGTAATAGTGATTTTTTTAGTTTCTACGTTTTTCATAATCATTTTTCCTCGATTCTTTGATTTTTGTTCCTATTTAGTTTTAATGTTCCTATTTAATTTGTTCTTTTAGTTTTTTGATTTCTCTTTGCATACGATCCATATTGTCAACTACACCGTTTGTGTATTCAACAATTTTTCTTTCGTTATATTCTTCTAAATCTTCATTACGGCAATAAGGACAAACTCCTCTTGTACCATAATGATAAGCGTGATATGGATCATAAAGACCATATTCATCTTCGTAACAGAATCGTTCTTCTTCAAGATCATCTTCTGTCATAAAATGTTCACAATTTGGACAAAAATATATCATTTTGTTCACCGCCTTTCTTTATTTAACAGCAAGAATATCTTTAATATTTTTATTAAAGACTTCTGGAGTTTCTTTCTTAACCCATTGAGAAGATTGAGTAACTCCCATAGCTTCTTCTTTTGTTATTGGATTACCATCAAAATAATAACCAATAACTTTTGGACGATGAAGGAAGATTTTTGATGTTGTCATTCGGATATATGTTTCACCTTTATTTTCAATCATCCATCTATTTTTCCATTCTCCCCAAGGCAAGACTTCTTTAATTTCACCTACCATTCCAATTGCTTGTCTTTTTTCAATAACAGATTTAATATTAGAATATCTAACACCAAATCTTACTACAGATTGTACAACTTTTGTAATAACGTGTCCTTTAAAATTTTTGTTTGGAGTAATGTTTGTTTGATATGTTACTTGAACATAAGCTCCTTGATGTTTGTTTGAAATAATATTTAATAATTCTTGTTTTTCCATGATAATTTTTCCTCTCTTTCTATATATATTATATCATGTTTAATAATGTTTGTAAAGACAAAGACTATCCTAAATAGATAGCCTTGTCTTTGTCGTCTAAAATCATTAAGTCGTGATTTATGGCTTCATAATATTCTCTGGTTGAAGAACCTTCTTCTTTTTCAATACTTTTAATTGTTTCTCCTGAATAATATAAAGCATGATATCCGTTGGCTTCTTCATCATCTGTGACAAATATCACATAATCGCCGTGACCTTTTCGAATTTCTTCTCTAAGATATTTATATAAATCTTCGACTGTTAACGCTCCACATTTTGTCATTTTCTTTCACCTCCTAACAAATTGTCAATACGTTCGAATATTGCTGGTAACAAAGTTTTATTAATACAATTCGCAAAATCTTCGTTTTTTAATACATCAATTTTTGCTGCTTCTGTTTGATGACTATAACCTCGATGTAATATTTCTGCTGTTGTTATTAAATTATAACACGACATCATATAATCAATTAATTGATATTTTTCATTTTCATTTAAAGTAGTTTCTACAAAAAACTTATCAAATGAGTATATGGCGAAGCCTGTCGTATTATTTAAAAATAAATAATTAAAATGAGTATAAAAATCAATCTCTCTGCTTAATTCAGAATTACGATTGTTAGATAAAATATCTACACAGCCACAATTCCAATACTCATGCCAATCGCACACCCATTCAGGTGCTTGTAGCCAATATTTTTTGCCTTCTTTATCCTTTCCTAATAAATAAAACTTTTTTCCACGCCAATAAATTACTTTCTTTTTCATAATTTTCACCTCCTTCCTTTTATCCTCTACAACAAAGAGCACCATATTGAGAATGAATTGATGTTTCATCAACATTTCCTGTTTCTTGTGCCCATTGTAATAAAGCTTGCACAATTTCAGCATCAGGATTACTATTACATAATCCGTGAACTTGTCTTATAGAAAACTTATTATCAATAGAACCATTTTGAGAAAGTTCTATTGTAAAATATGGTTCAGACAAATTACTATTTTTTCTGAAAAACAATATTGCTGTATGTTTGTTTGCAAACGTTTCTTGATAAGAGCTTACACAATGATGTAAGATTTTTCCTTCTGTGGATAAATCTTCTACTTTTTCAGGAACTAAAATAGTAAATTCATCATTGCTCCAAGCAAATTTCTTTTGTAATATTTGCTTCCAAGGTTTATATCTTTCATTTAATAGTTTGGATTGGTCAGCACTGATTATTTGTTTAAAAGCATCATAATTTTCCGACATAAAATTATGAAGATAATGAATTTTCATTTTAAGATCTGATTGTAGAATTGCTTGTTTTAAACAATAAACAGAAATTTGTGGAAAATGTTTTGTAACACATTCACAAACATATGACAAATTATTATTTTTAAAATCTTCTTTTGTTGTTGGAAAATCAATTGGAATTAATTTAATTTTTTCCTTCATTTGATAATAATCATATAATTCTGATAATTTTGCCACGTCGGATGCACTAATTTTATTTAATATTCGAATAATTTCAGAATCTGAAAATCCTTGTTCTGGAATTATAATGTTATAAAATGTCATAATATTAAGTATCAAATCTTTTACATATAAATGATGACCTTTGTCACAAATCAGATTTTTAAACATTTCTAACGTTATATATTTACCATATTTTTTAGCAATTTGTTTTTTAGATAATGTTTTTCTATTTGAAGCAATTCTACAATATCCATAATTATAACAAGAAGGATAATTTGTTATGGACATGTTTCCTTTTAAAATATTAATCAAATAATAAAATAATTCTGCATGAAAATCAGTACAAACATAATTTTTATCGAAAATTGTTGCATCTTTTATAAAATCTTCGTAATTTTTCTTACTTAAATAACATTGTTCATACATTTTAGTCTTTTGTATATCACAAGCAGTATCAAATAATAATTGTGTCACTCGCGACGCTGTACGAGAGTTAGCAATATTTGTTGAATAAAACAATTTTCTTGCCTCTATAAATTCATTAACGTATGTAGAACCATAATGCTTAATAAAACTTTCATATGTCATATCTTTATAGTATAAAGGATTAAACAAAGGCTCTAATATTTTTTGATATATTAATTCTCCAATAGTAAAATCTTTATTATAATAAGCATAAGAATAATGACCTTTTTTACAATAAGAGTTATTAATGCTATACGAAGACAAAATTTCTGCAAAACTATTATTTGGAAACATTGAATTAAAAATGTAATTTAAACCATGAATTTCTTGAATCTCAGAAATATGTTCTTGAATACAATTTATAATTTGTTGAAAACTCTGTACATCTGAATAATTAACACTATTGAAAGTTTGATATTTATTGGTTTTATCAATTGTTAATTCTCCTTGTGGAGAAGCGAGAAAACATTCGCAGTTTCCTGTCTTTTTGTCATATACGTGTAATATTATATTTCTCCAATAGTTTTTATTATACATTAAAAGATACACATTATCTTGATCAGATTCAATATGTAATATATTGTTTGATTCAATCAATTCTTTTATTTTGTTTTGAAACATGTCTTGGTATGTTAACAATTTTGATTTTTGAATTGTTTTATGTGCAAATTTCGTTTTGTTTGGATGTTTAATACATTCAATAAATGTTGCAATAGGAAACATTTCATTATAATCTACAGAGTGATTTATTTGCCACCAATTTTTTAATACAGTTAAATCAAAACCTTGTTCCTTCAATATTTTTGTTGAAAAAGGTGATAAACGTCCAAATGGATATTTATCACCTTGATAAGAATCTATTGTATTTATATTTACAAATCTAATATCTTGGGTATTGGATGCATTACTAATTTTCCAAGATCTTTCTTTTGGTTCAACAAAACGTTTGTT
>DNPJ01000029.1:685-6514 GCA_003501485.1 Bacillota bacterium | reverse complement strand
AAAATGCAAGATATAAAATGCGCCGATTTAATATTTATTAACTAATAATTTTTTGCGCGAAGTTCAAAATATGCTTTTGGATGAGCACAAACTGGGCAAATTTCTGGAGCAAATTTTCCAATATGGATGTGACCGCAGTTACGGCATTTCCACACTGCTACATCATCGCTAATAAACACTTTGCCATCTTTGACATTCTCAAGAAGTTTGAGATATCTTTCTTCGTGTTCTTTTTCAATTTTAGCAACACCTTCAAATTGAAGAGCGATTTTTTCGAATCCTTCTTCATGGGCGACTTTGGCCATTTCTTTGTACATATCTGTCCATTCGAAATGTTCACCCATTGCAGCTTCTTTTAAATTTTCGGCAGTTGTTTTAATATCTCCACCTTCGAGATATTTAAACCACATTTTAGCGTGCTCTTTTTCATTATCTGCTGTTTCTAAAAATATAGCCGCAATTTGTTCATATCCTTCTTTTTTAGCTTTACTTGCAAAATATGTATATTTGTTGCGGGCTTGACTTTCTCCTGCGAAAGCAATTTGTAGATTTTTTTCAGTCTTACTTCCTTTTAAATCCATTTTATTTTCCTCCGTATTTATAGAATACCACTTCTTAAATATTTTCTAAAACATTATGCTTACAAATTGTTACCATCAATAAAATTGATGTAGTCAACAATTGGTGCTTTATCTAATTCGTTTTTAATAAATCCATGAACTTGATCTCTAAGATAAATCATGTTTTCTTTTTGATTAAAATTTGGATTTGGATAAATTGGTTCACTAAGTGTTACAGTCATTTTAGGCTTATCGGTATATCTAGGATGTTTTTTTGTATAACGATATGTAACAGCAAAAGCAACAATAGGTGCATTAAGTCGAACAGGATATATAAACGAAACATCCGAGAAATTACGTGCAACTTTTGCATAAGGCCATATATGAGCTTCTGGATAAATTGTCACAACGGCTTTTTGGTTAATACGTGTTTCAATCGCCTCAACAAATCGTTCGGAATTTTCAAGTGTCGATGGAACTGGTATTGAACCAAGCATCATTACTAAATTCGTTATTCCAGGAATTGAAACAGCATCAAGTGATGATACAACATAAGCTTTTTTTCTATTAGCTATACAAGTTTGAGGAACAAATCCATCATATAAATTTGTGTGATTCCCATACAAGAAATAACCGTTCTTTTTTAATTGTTTTAAGACTTTTTTATTTTCAACTTTTACTCCACGATGCAGTTTTGCGCGAATATATAACAATGGTCGCGCAATTATTCTATAAACAAAATCAGAACACACCTTCCAAAAAAGTGACTTATGAACATAAACAAAATCATCTTTTAATTTTTTTGCCTTAATACTTGTACACGCAAAATCTTCGTTTCTTTCATCGTGATAAACGATAACGCGATTATTTAGATTGTGTTCAGTTTTATATTTTCTAACCTTCACAGCTTCTAGCATCATTTCATTCATGCGATCCATGCAATGCTCATATCCGAATTGTTTAGTAAATTCAATATATTCATTTGAACGCTTTTCTTTTTCTTCTTTGTGTTCAATCCAATAATCGATTTTCTTTGCGAGATCTTTTGAGTCATTACAATTAAATAAATTATTTTCATCTAACGCAAAATGTCTTGGAGCGCTTCTTTTTGTATTGTTAATAACTGGAACAAGTCCACATGAAATAGCTTCCAAACAGGCGATAGATTCAAGCTCAGCATATGCGCAATGAACATACAAATCGCAGTAATTAATAATCTTAATGAGCTCATCTTGACTATGAATGCCTAAAATAGGTTTGTTAATAAATTTTTTCGTCCAGTGTTCAATTTGTTTTCGCATAGGTCCATCGCCAGCGAGAATTAATTGAATTTTATCTTTATATTTTGAATATTTAACCGCATTAATCAGCAATTTTTGATATTTTTCTCTTGAATATCTACCTGTATACAAAATGCAAAATTTATCTTTAAATTCTTCTGGTTTTTCAGAAGGGATCTTTTTAAACATGCTCTTAACACCATTAGAAATAATATGGCCATTTGTTGGGCCGACGGCGTGTTCAAAATCATCTTTAATAAATTTTGTTGGATAATGAATTGCATCAGCATATCTATAAAGCAAACGATAAAATGTCTTATAAACAGTTGGATTAAGGTTTGATAATTTCATCGCTTTTGCGTGAGATGTAACGTTTTCAGCTTGAATATGGAAACCGCATGTAATAGGAATATGTCTTTCATTAGCTATTCTAGCGGTTTTGTTAGCAACAGAAAAAGGAAGCATGCAATGAACTAAATCCACTCCTTCTAACGCTTTATTAATAATATTTTTATCAGCTTTTGCAGGTGCAACACCATTTTTTTCAACATAATTATTGAATATGCCGAAATTGATTTGAGGGCAAACAAAATAACCCGCGACATTATATTTATCTTTATCGCCACACAAAACTCTTACTTCGTGACCTCTTTTTTGTAAAGATTCAATTAAATTATAGGCCGCCATTGTGGTGCCGTTATTTTTCTTGCCTAAAACATCAGCAACGACTAATATTTTCATTTTTTATTTAATTACAGGTTTACCAAAAGTAATTTCAACAAGAGCGAGATGACCAGCTTTAAACAAATCAATTCTTTCTTCATTTCCGCTTAAAAAGAAACGATCAACAGCTTCCCATATAAAAACCCAGGAAATAATCGATAATATTTCACCGAAGAATTCATAATTTTCAATATTAAAAGCAGCTCCTAAAAAGATGTATAAAGCAAGCACAAGAGCACCAATTAGAAAAGAAAAGAATCCAAAAAGTTTTGATTTTTTCATATCGATGCGTGTTTTTTCATAAATTAATGAATAATGTCTTGTCACCGCTTTTGAAATTTTTGTTTTTAGTTCTTCTGTATATTTACCTCCATCATCAAAATTAATAACAACCGGGATGTCCGCTCTAAGAAATTCAGTTTCCTGATTAATATAATCATATATTTCAGGATTTATTCTATTGTCATAGGAATATATAGAAAAAGGTGATTCGACTTTCGTTAAATCAACATTAATGTATGCTTTACCATCGTTAAAAACATGTGCTTCTTCAAACTTTAGTGAATAACGATTTTCATTTGAAAAGAGCTCATCCATGCGCTTTTTTAAAAGTTTGCGCTGAGCTTTTCTTTCTGCTCTTTTTTCTTGTGAACGGTCATTTTGTAAATTGTTCATGCAATTATTATAAATAAAATAATATAATTAATCAAATTACCAAAATAATGTACAAATAAAAAAACCTTGATAAACAAGGTTTAATCATTTTTAAGCATCTTTTTTTGCGTTTTTTATTCTAGGAATATATATAAATACAATTGTTAGAATATAAAGAGTTAAATAAACAAGCAAAATTAATGAAACCACTACTATAGAAGCAATATTTTGAACTGCTTCGGCTCCACCAGACAAAATATCAGTAATATAATTTCTTAAAAGATAAGCCGCAACACCAATACACAGCAAACTTGTTAAACACATATCTATAATCATAAATATGCTCAGCACTTTGCCAGAAGGTGTTTTTCTAAATCCACATATTAAATTCACAACATCTAATATGACAACCAAGGCTAAGACCATATCGATTAAATAACCTGCCAACATGACTTTACCAGCTGCTTCGCCACCAGCCTCTGCCCCACCGATACTACCGATAGCGCCAGCAAAAATACCACCGACAATAAAAACAACAAATAGAATACCCATTAAAAGTAACATGCCAACATTTCCAATAATATGGCTAACTAATAAAGGAACACGTGCTTTTTCTTTCATAAAAATCCCCTTTTATGTTTATATTTTATCACAGGTTATTGTATTTTCTAAGAAAATCTATTGTCTCACGAAGCGATTGATTTAAATCATGTGGAACAAAATCAATCGTTGATTTTAATTTAGAATTATCTAAATTTGCGCCATACTTAAGTACTTTGAGAGATTCTTTATTAAATAAAGATGATAATGTTTTATTTTTTGAAAATACTTTATAAAAAGGAAGAAATATTGAAGCAACACTATTATTACAAATAAATTTAATTTTCTTTTTATTGAGTAATTCACAAACATTATTCATTAACAAAGAAACGCGGATTTCTTTGTTTGAAATAATGTATTTCTCTCCTTTTTCACCTTTATCACATAATTTGATAATTGCATCACTAACGTCTCTTACATCAACAAAATCATATGAACCAGTTATTGAAGCGTTTAAATTGCCTTTTATAATTTCGTTTATCATCGTCTCAACGAACATATTTTTATAATCATATGGCCCAAAAATACTCGACGGATATACAGTAACTGCGTCTAGTCCATCTTTATAATAAGAATCCACTAATTGTCCAGCAATAATCTTGCTTTTTTCATAAGGTGATTTTGTTTTGGAAAGATCGATCAAAGAATTTTCATTAATGATTTCGTTTTTTCTTTTATGATAAAAAACGCTTGAACTACTTACAAAAATAAATCTTCCATTTACCTTTTTAGTGTGTTCAAGCATATTTTTTGTACCGTTAACATTAACATCCATTAAACTATCTAATTTCTTATCATCGATATACACTTTTGCGGCACAATGAATAACAAAAACATTATCAGATTCTTTTACTTTGAATGCGTCGTTTAATGATTCATAGTTTTCAACTAAAGCATAATAAATATCAGCTTTAAGACCTTCAAGAGGCTTAGTGTTATGATTTTTAACAACGATTGCTCTTATTTGAGTGTTTTCTTTATTTTGTAAAGCTCTGATAATGTTGTTTCCGAGAAATCCATTAGCCCCACTTATGATAAAAATATTCATGGGACTATTATATATTAGAAAATTATTTATTTAAATCGAACAAAAGCTATATCCATAAGCTTTTCATAACCTTTATCCAAATATTCATGTATTTCTTTTTCGTCTTTGTGATATTCTTCAGCTATTTGCTTGACATTTTTATTTTCAAAATAAACCTTATTAATATATTCATAACTCGCATCATCGATTGTAAATTTCTCTTTTTCACTTAATGAATTAAGAAATTTTCGCATGTCGTCAGCATCTAACATCGAACAATATGTGATATAGTCACAAACAAAATCGCTATCTAAAATTATTTCACCATCGATAATAATACCTTGGCATCTATTCTTTACATATTTTATGATGTCGTTAAATGAATATATTTCATATTTATAAAATGGGAAATGCCCTTTTGTTTCTTCATTGGAATAAATATCTATGCATGAAATTTCTTGCCCGCAATCTATAGGAACAATAGATTCAGATAATGATCCGTACTCTAACTTCCGAACATAGAAATAACTATTCCGTAAATTCTTGTAATAATGGGCGGCATTTAATTTGCCTTTTCTTTTTTTAAAACGTTTCATTATTCTTTCATTATTAACAAGAGTTTTGTCTTTATAAGTGTTATCTAATGAAAAGTTTCTTTTTAAATCTACAATTTTTCCATATTTTTCGTTGGGACAAGATTCATAAATTGCATTACTTACTTCGATGGTTTTTTTGATTGCACCAAATATTAAATTATCATTGCAGAGGAAAAGAACATTGTCCCTTTCTTTTATATCATTCTTAATGATTTCACTTGCTTTACAAAGATAACAATTTTTGTCCCTATCAAAAACAAAATAATATTTGCCTACTTCTAAGCCTGATTGAGTGTCACTAGTTAATATATCCACTAAATCTTTATTCATAACACATGGATTAATTAAATCCAACTTTTTAGAATATGCATCCGATTTTAATTTGTAAT
>DNPJ01000029.1:0-614 GCA_003501485.1 Bacillota bacterium | reverse complement strand
TTTACGGTTTTGTATTTCACTTCACCATCAGTAGATATAACAAAAATAAATGTTAAACATTTTTTATTCTTAGAATTTTCTAAAATTCCTAAAAATGAACCGATAAATTTAGTATTTTTAGAATCTTTTATACTATCAATTACTTCATCTTCAAAAATTGATTTAATAATGTAGACAATTCTATAATCAAGATCGTGATCAATACATGTTATCGCAGTTATGAAGTCATAATAAGAAGTGGCACCAATATATTTAATATGCAGTTTAGGAAAAGGCGAAATTCCTATTTGACCTTTGATGAGTTCTTCATTCTCGTATATTAAATCTGCGTAACCGCTTTTAAGATTAATGAACACATTTTTCTCCATGTCATTATACAAAAGATCATGATTAAAACGTTCTTTGAATCCACAATGATCACATTTTACAATGAAAATTTCCCCAGAAAGAATTTTGCTTTTTAATTCAGGATCAATTGTAACATTCACACTATCATAATAATTGTAAAAAATCTTTTCTCCACATTGTGGGCATATTAATTCAATAGTTCTAACTGTTGACATAATTTATATTCCTTTCTATGCTTCAATTCTTCTATATTTTCCAGGCTTTTT
>DNPJ01000076.1 GCA_003501485.1 Bacillota bacterium | reverse complement strand
TGAGAAATTAGTGACGCTTTTGTTAACGCTAAATAGTTCCAATAAAGATCATCATTTTTTAATAAATCATAGCATCTTGCTAATCTAACATAAAGATTAGAAATAATGGATAAATCATCATTTATAGAGATGAAGTTTTCATAATCTTCAATGCCTTTGAGCAAATTAATAGCGAAATTAATATCTTGCGCAACGAATTGTCCTTTAAAATACATATCGCTTAATAAAATAGTTGCTTCGTGTTTCAAATATCTATTTTGATCTTGCAAAATTGCTTTATTCAAAATCTTAAAAGCGAGCTCGTAATCTTTATATTCATCAGTCAAACATATCTTTGAAAGTTCAATTGCTCCATCAAAAATATCTCTTTTAATAGATTTAAGAAAACATTGTTTTGCAAGAGTATAATCTTTTTTTACCAATTCACCTTTAAAATAAATTTTCCCCAAAGAATAATAAGCATTAGATGAATTGTATTTATCTCCTAAAATTGTTAAAGCAGAAATAAGAGTTTTTATTTCTTCATCATCCAATTTTTCTTTGTCAAAAAGATCTACAATTATATTTTCTAATTCTTTAAAATCAAGGTTACTTAAATCCATAAAATCATTTTAACAAAGTTAAAAAATAATTGAAATTCAAAATATAAAATATGAGATAAATATTATAATTTTTTAATGATTTTTGCAGGTACTCCAGCAACAACACAATTAGGTGGAACGTCTTTTGTTACAACACTTCCTGCTCCAACAACAACATTATCACCTATATTTACACCTGGGCAGACTGTTACATTTGCGCCAAACCAAACGTTATTTCCTACTTTAATCGGATATGCATATTCAAGGAATTTGTTTCTTGTTTCCACATCTAAAGGATGTTGGGGCGTATTAAATGAACAATTCGGACCAATTAAAACATTGTTCCCAAATGTCACTTTAGCGCAATCAAGGATAACCAAATTATGATTGGCAAAAAAATTATCACCTATCTCAATATTCTTTCCATAGTCACAATAAAAACTTTGACTAATTATAAAATTGCTTCCTACTTTTCCAAAAAGTTTTTTAATCAACGAATCTAATTTCTCTTTATTGCTAGGAATAGTGTGATTAAATTCAAAACATATATCTTTCGCTAACGTTCTTTCATTTAATAACTCTAAATCATTGCCATCATATAACAATGAATTAAGCATTTTTTCTTTATTTGTCATATTTTTATTCATAATAAGCCGTTATTTGACCATTAACAGCAACAACGTTGTTTGAATCATCTAAAACTTCATACGTTTGAAATTCCACTGCTAGATTTCCGCTTTTATATGTTGAATAAATTAGTGGTGTGCCATCATCATAGGTATCTAAAACATTGCTTTCGACACAGATAAATTCACTTGGAAGGTTAGAAAGAGCTATTAAATAAGTTAATCCGTCTTCTTTAGTGAGTGCCTGATTATCTTCAAATATTAAAGTTGTGTAATATTTATCATATTCTTTATCATATGAATAATATTTGCCACTCGTGCCAAATAATTGTTCTGAGATATATTTAATAATAGTTTCATAGGTATAAGAACTTTGGTTTTCGCTTGATGATAATGTTTCATCATTAGATGAATCTAAAATACTTGTTGTGGTATCACTTAAACCACTATTTAATGATGTGCTAGTAACAATATCGCTTGAATTAGTGTCACATCCCGCTAGCAATAATGTTGATATTAATATAAATGCAATCCTTTTCATATATTTTTCCCTCCAATAGTATATCAAAAAAATCAAAACATGTATTATTTGCAAAAAGGTGCAAAATATGGAAAGAAAATACTTAGATAATTTAATAAAGTGGAAAAATAGCAAAAATAGAAAACGCCTTCTCGTTTTTGGAGCAAGGCAGGTAGGAAAAATAAATCAATTAAATATTTACCCATTAACATTTGATGAGTTTTTGTTAAATTACAATAAAAACACTTATGACTACGTAAAAAAATGCTATGAAAATAAAAAAGAAATTGATAGTATAACCCACAATTTACTTATGGGAATTTTCATGAATACCTTTTTGTAGGAGGAATGCCAGAAGTTGTTGATACTTATCTAAAAAGCAAAGATAACAAATTAAATGCATATACAAACTCATTATCTATTATTAAAGATATTTATTCAGATTATTTAAGTGATATGGAGTTGTACCAAGCATCAGATGAATCTATTTTAAGAAGCAGAATGATATTTAATAATATTTATACTCAATTAAACAAAGAAAATAAAAATTTCAAAACCACAATCATAAATAAAAAATTCAAAAATCGTGATTTATTCACTCCTATTGAATGGCTATTAACCGCTAATATTGTTTATAAATCATCTCAATTAAAAGAGCATATAACATCGACACTTATTTCACCAAGCGAATCTCTTTATAGGCTATATTTGTCAGATATGGGTTTATTCACATATCAAAGTGGTTTAAACGCAAAATCATTTTATTTAGATAAAAACAATTCGCTTTCCGGTGTATATTATGAAAACTATGTATCCATTGAATTGTCCTCAAGAGATATCAAATTATTTTACTGGAAAGGAAAAAGAGATTCTGAATTTGAATTTATTCTAGATTATCAAGGAAGAATTATTCCTCTTGATGTCGAGAAAGGAAAAGGAAGCCTAAGTTCATTAAAAGAATTTAGAACCCACAACAATGTGGATGTCGTATTAAAAGTATCTTCAAATAATTTTGGTTTTGATAAAGAAATGAAGATTCTAACAATCCCGTTTTATTATTTCAGTTTCTTCTTGAATGATTTAAGCGAATTTAAATTTAATTATTGATTGATCTTAACGAAGCCATTATCACAATACGGTGCACCATTAGATAAAGCATCTTTTCTAACAAATTTATATGTTCCACATAGAGTTGCCATATCATAATCATATTTACATAATGCTTTTGTATATGCAGATAAACCATATTTTTTCATTAATGTGCATACGCCACATTTGTAAAATCTTCTCTCATAACCACTACTATTAGGATAAGGAATTAGGTCAAAATTCCATGAACAACTATTTTTATCACCATATCTTGCTTTTGATACTTCTTCTAATTTCTTAATCATGTTTTTCTTAAATATCTTTTTTCCTTTTAGTTTAGAAAATATTTTCATTGTTTTAGTGGACATTGCACGTCTATAAAATA
>DNPJ01000132.1:5962-7096 GCA_003501485.1 Bacillota bacterium | reverse complement strand
AATTGAGCATGCATTATTGCAAACTGCTATCTGTGTAGCATAAACAATCAGTTCCTCTGAAATGTTATTATCTACCCAGGATTTAATTACATCACATTCTAATGGTGCTATAGTTCTTCCAAAGTTTCTTTCTATTGTAGAAAATATATTATTAAATATTAATTCTTTTTTATTATCTAAATTATTTAATTTAGTATTACTATTTAAAACATTTAATTTAGTATTATTATTTAAATTAATATTATTGTTTATATTAAGAACAGGATCAGTAACAGATGTATCCCTAGGGTATAGATACCCTATCGATACCCTATATTTTTTTAATATTTCTTCTAATTCTTTTTTCAATCTTTCATTCTTAATATACTCAATTAGAGCCTCTACTTTTTTTAATAATTTATCACTTTTAGTCCAATTATATTTGTGCCAATTTTTTATAAGTATCTCTTTCGTTTCCTCCGCATAGAGTATTACTTTATGTACTTGTTCCATTCTAGTCAGTAGTTCCTCTACCTCACTTTTATCTAGTCCAAGTTCGTTTGACATTTGCCTAATTGAAACTTCATAGCAGCCAATCAGATTTGTATGAGGATTAGTTAACAAATATAATAGAAAATATTTATCCTTATAAGTAAAATCATCCACTATTTTGTTATCTTCCCAAAATGTTAATGATACAGTGCGATATATTGCCATTTAATCCTCCTCTGTCCAAATCTCAAAACTCCCCTATTTGACAAAAACCATACTTTTTGCTATAATTATGTATGTAAAAAGTTAATACAAACTTTTTATTTTTTCTTATTTATCTGCTAGTTGTGTTACCAAACTATTACTAGCAGATATTTTTTCTATTGTGATATTATTTGTAACTGCTAATGTAATTAACACTAACAATCCATAAAAGATAATTATTCCTTTATTTCTATTTAAGAATTTTCTCATAACTTGTCCACCTCCCTTCGAAGCAACTAATTTGCTTCTATTTTCTTTAATTCGTATCTGATTTTCACATTATTTTTTTGTTCTATCTTTTTTATTAATTCAATAATAAATTTTTCTGCCAATTTACTATTAAAATTATTTTTTTTCATATGCTCACCTCTGTAAAATAATATGTATTTTGTCGACTAG
>DNPJ01000132.1:0-5920 GCA_003501485.1 Bacillota bacterium | reverse complement strand
TAAATATTTAAATTTTTATTCTTTACCTTTGTTGCTTTTTGCAACATATTGAATAAAAAAATTTGATATATCATCACCGAAGAAACCAGTTATTTTACTTAATGTATCTAAAGATAACGATATTGGATTATTTTCCCAAGACATATAAGTATTTCTACTAACATCTAATCCATTAGCCACTTCTTCCTGACTCTTTTTAGATTTGAATCTTAAAAGTTTTAAGTAACCAGATAAATCACTATTTAATGTTTCAAACATATTCTTTACCTCCTTACATAAACTATTATAAGTTGCTTTTCGCAACTTGTCAATAGTTTTTTTGCAATTTGCAACTTTTTTTATTGCTTTTTTGTTTTTTGTATTATATAATTATATTGTGAGGTGAGAAAATTGAAAATATATCTAGGAAAAAATATTAAATATCTAAGAGAAAAAAAGAACCTAGATCAGCAAGAACTTGCTGACATTTTGGATGTACCTCGTTCAACATTAGCTTGTTGGGAAAATAACTTAAGAACTCCAAAATTAGAACAAATAGTAAAAATAGCAGAATTTTTTAATACAAATCTAGATATTATATATAAAGATTTAGAAAATAATGTTATGTATACTAATGAAAAGGAAGCAAGCAAAGAAAAATATAAAAAAATATTAAGAGAAAAAGGTCTGATGGACGAAAATGAAAACATTGATGAAGAAAGTCTAAACAAATTATTAAAAATAGCAGATATGATAGATGGAATAAATAAAAAAGAGAACTAACTATAGTCCTCAATGATTGTAAAATATAAAAACAAATTTATATCCCTAGTTTCTAATATTTCAATAAATTCATCATAACTCATACTGCACCTCTTCCTTTTAAATATAGATACTAGCAGACTAACCACAATAATACAAGACAATGACCTTGAAACGGCCAATTTTGACCTTTAAATAAATATTTGGTAATATTTTCCAATTATGAAAAGTAATATCAAATTTATTAATTATTTGATATACTTATAATTGGGAGTAGTAAAAAATGGAAGTAGTAGTAATTGAAGATGAAATATTCTGGAAAAATAAGATCAAAGAGATAATAGAAAGCAATAATAAGGAAGACAAATTTTTATATTTTGATAGATATGATAAAACATTAGAATCAATTATAAATAATAAAAAGTTAAAAATATATTTGCTTGATATAGAACTTAAAGATTCTGATATTGGTGGAACTGTTATTGCGAATTTAATAAGAGAAATTGATTGGAAAAGCATTATAATATTCTTTTCAATTTACAACGAAAAAGAAAGCATAATATCGTTAAGATTAAATGTACTTACTTATGTCTTGAAAGATAATAATTTTAAATCAGAATTAATCAATGCCTTTAATTCTGCAAAAAATATATTACTAGAAGATAATAAAATAAAAGTAAATATAAATGGAATTGAAATAAATCTTTATGTAAATGATATTTTATATATAACTAAAGAAAAAAGCTCTAAATATTGCTTAATACACACTACAAGTGGAATATTAAGAACAAGGAGTTCATTATCAGAACTTAAAAAGAAAACGAATTTTAAACAAGAAAAAAAACATTTATTGATAAATGAAAGCAATGTTAAATATTCATTAAAAGACAAAATAATTTTTAGCAATGATACATTCTTGTTAAAATAAATAGATTAAAAATATGCTAGTACAGGTATTTTTAAAATATATAGTAGAAATGGAGGTAAATATGAATAAACAATTCACTTTTAATTCACCAATGAAAGATGGAAAAACTATAATAACTATTGATGATGGTAGAATGACCATATCTAGACCAGGAGTTTTATCAAAGTTTTCACATGGTTTTTCAGGTGAAAAAACAGTATTGATAGAAAATATATCAGCTGTACAGTTGAAGAAAGCAGGTTTCTCTAGAGGCTATATACAATTTATAATGCCAGGCGCTATAGAAAAAAAGAGTGGGATTACAAATGGTGCTATTGATGAAAATATAGTTTACTTTGAAAGTAAAAAATATAATGATGATGCCGAAACAATTAAATTATATATTGAAAACTATAACTTATACAAAAAAAATAATAGTAATTCAACTACCATCAATCAACAGATTACAAAAAATAAATATGATGAATTAAGACAATTAAAAGATTTATTGGATGATGGAATTATTAATCAAGAAGAATACGATAAAGAAAAAGAAAAAATATTAAATTAAATAAAAAAGACTAGAACTGTTGGACCAGTCTAGTCGAAAATGAAAAACAATTAGCCGACAAACTAATTAATAAATATATACAGAGATATACTTATTTGTTTTTCTATATAAGTATATCAAAAAATAGAAAAAAATACAACAATTTTAATACAATTTATGGAGGGATATACTTATGAAAAATAAAAAAAATGAATTAACAAAAGTGGCACTATATATTCGTGTATCCACTGATAGGCAAGCAAAAGAAGGAGATTCTTTGGAAGCACAAGAAAAAGCATTAACAGACTATGCTAAAGAACATAATTATATAATTATTGACAAATATATTGATGGCGGAGAATCAGGGCAAAAAATAAAAAGAACAAATCTGCAAAGATTATTAAAAGATTGTGAGACGAAAGACATTGATCTGATAATAATGACAAAACTAGATAGATGGTTTAGAAATGTAGCAGACTTTTATAAAGTAATTGAGGTTTTAAAAAAGAATAAAGTGGACTGGAAAACGATTTGGGAAGATTATGATACAACTACCGCAAGTGGAGAATTTTGGCTTAATATGAGCCTAGCACTAGGTCAAATGGAAGCCAAAAGAACAGGAGAAAGAATATCAGAGATATTTGAACATAAATTTAAATATCAAAAAACAGTGTGTTCCGGAAAAAAGAAGTTCGGTTATGATATTAGCAAAGAAAATTTATACATTATTAATAATGAAGAAGCTGAAATGATCAAAGATTTATATAATTATTTTATTAATTGTGAAAGTCTAAATAAAACAGTTACTTGGTTTAGGGAAAATAAAAAACAATTAGGACATGCAAGTATAAAAATATATTTAAAAGATATTTCTTATACAGGAAGGTATTTAAGAAAAAAGACAAATGAAATAATTGATGACTTCATTCCTAGAATAATTGATGATGAAACCTATCATAAAGCACAATCAATATTTGAAAGAAATATTAAAGTAAGAGGAAATACATTTACTGAATATAAAAATAATTATATCTTTAGTGGATTACTAAGATGTAAAAACTGTGGAAGTAAATTGTCTGCAACATCAAACAAAAATGGAACGAAATATTATCGTTGCAAAAAATATTCAATATGTGAATGTAATATGAATAAAATGATAAATGAAAAAAAATTAGAAACATATCTAATCAACAATATATGCAGCTTAATAGATCAAAAGTTGATAAATGTTGATATTGAAAATATAAAAATTGAAAATAATGAAAAGTTAATAAAAACAATAAAAAATAAAATGCAAAAATTAGCAGAACTCTATCTAAATGATATGATAGAAATAGAATACTATAAAACAGAATATAATAAACTAAAACAACAATTAGAAATGGAACAAGATAAAAATAATGAATCTACTAACAATATAGAAAATATAAAGAAGATAAAAAAACTATTAAATAATGATTTCTTTACCATATATTATTCTCTATCCGATACAGAAAAAAGAGAATTATGGGGAAAGGTATTTAATTATTTAATAGTTAATATTAAAAATACAAATGATTTTGAAGTAGAATTAATAGTTGACTAATTAACAATAACCACAAGGTTAATTATATTTAGTCAACAAGAAAGGACTAGTATGAATAACTATTGTATAAATTTAAAGAAAAGAAAGAACAAACCATATTGCAAATTACTAAATAAAGAAATAAAACTTTCCACTTGTAGAGAATGTGATAATAAAGAATATAAAAAGTCCACTTCTGTCAAAAAAAGTCCGGCTGCAAGTGGACTACAAAGTGGACTACAAAATGGACAACAAAAGCCAGTAAAAATGCAAAACAAATCAAATAAACTTGCTAGTCTAGAAAGAAATAGATATAGTGTATTTAGTAATGATACTAAAAGATGCTACTTGTGTGGCAGCACCTATAAACTAACTTGGCACGAAATATATTCGGGAAAGAATAGACAGAACTCTATGAAAAATGGTCTATGTCTAAGGTTATGTTTAAATTGTCACTATAAAGAACAAGAAGATAGCCAATTTAACGATTATTGGCACAAGCAAGGTCAATTATACTGGGAAGAAAATATCGGCTCTAGAGAAGAGTTTATTAAGGTATTTAGAAGAAATTATTTAAAATAAAAAAGTTATAGGTTAACTACTCTGTTAATATCTATAGCTTTTCTTTTTGGCATACTATCAGTTTGAAACCATGCCCTTTTATTTCTTATATTATATTTAATAATTAAAACATTATCTTTTCTTCTTGTTAATCTATAAATAATATCTTTATCATTTATTCTTTTTTCCACCATATTATCCCCTCATTTGGCTGAATATTATAGCACAAATCAAAGAAAAAAGCAAATTATGACACAAAAAAAGAAGTAGACACTTAAGTCTACTTCTATTCTATAACCATTTGAAACTTAGTAGCAGTTACTCCCATTACACCAGCATAACCATCCTGACCATTAGTTTTTTCATTATCGTATTGATAAGGATAGTCATTGACTTTGTATTTTGCTTTCTTATATGGTCTAATATCATCTGGTGTGTAGTAGTAACATTCTACACAATCAATTACATTTCCATTACCAGCATAGCCATTTATCTTATCTTTTATGTTATAACCAGTAACATAAGGAAGCCATCTTCCTTTAACTATTATATTTCCATTATTATCTCTAATTTCTTTTATGTGTACTCTATATCTAACAGAGCCTTTATCTACTTTAATAGCAAGCCCAGTAATAGGACTTCCCTCATAGCCAGCATAATCTTCTAAATTTTTAACTTCTGGAAGCCAGCCATGCTTTTGTGTTCTCACTTTATAAAAGACATTAACCTCGTTTGATGTACTTTCATTATTAATCTTATTCGCTTCATCTGCGATGTGTTGCATCTTACTTCTTAAGTAATCGCCAGGACAAGTAGTATTAGTAAACATACTATGCCAAGTTAAGTTCTTTCCTGGTACTAATGTTCCTAGTCCTCTTCTGTTAGCAATATCTGCTACTAATCTAATAAGACTATTTAAAGCATTATCAGATACAGGCCAATTTCCTCCTGTTTGTGAGTTAGAAGTTTCGATTGTTACTGATTTACAGTTTGAATCCCAGTTTGAATTAGTCCATGCAGTATCTTCTTCATCTACATAACTTGCAATTCTTCCATCATTACCAATACCATAATGTGAACTGCCGTATCTTCCAACTTGCTGAAATATTGCTCCACATTGTTCTGCAGTAAGAACTCCTGCCATGTGATGAATTGTGATAGCTTCAATACTTCTTCCACTTCTTCCATATGTAAAGTTACCTGCATAAGCGGGTACATTTACATCTACTAAACTTGATTTACTCATTTACTTCATCTCCCTTGCCATTACTTAATTCTAGTTCCATTTCTTCTGTAATTTTAATTTCTTCCATACTAATTACCTTCTTTCTTTAACAAATCATTTATATTTTTTCCAAGATCATATGCTCCACCAGTAAGCAAACCTGCTACCATAATCGAAGCATTAAAATCTTTGGTCATTATGTAATTGATAATTGCTACTATTATACCTATTAATAAGTTTTGCACTGGTATTAATTTATTGTTAAACTTAGGATGCTTTTTAGCAATTAAACCACACACATAAGTAACCAAAATAGTTACTAAAGTCATAATTGTTGTAATATCCATCTAAATCACCTCCTACTTCATTCCT
>DNPJ01000049.1 GCA_003501485.1 Bacillota bacterium | reverse complement strand
TAGCGTCATAAAAACACATTTCATTATTGAATCTTTGCCGCCATTCATGGTCTTCAATACAAATAGCGCCAAATGTTCTTAAATCTTTTTTACAAGTTCATCAACAATTCTTGGTTTATAGTCAGGACTATTAATTTTTTCGTGGTGCAACATCTCCTTGATTTTGCATGATAATAGTCGATCAAACTGACCATATTTAAGATTTAAAATTTGTGGCTTTTTCAAAACTATGTACTAAAAAAGTTTTGATATAAATTAGCCCAATTTCAAAACAAAAAACTATGTATCTAGAAATTTATTGCTAATCGAGGCTAATACTTCTACCAATGCAATTAACTAATATTCTTGTTTTAATAAGAAATCTTCAAGATATAAAATTTCTATACCATCGATGTTTCCAACATCATATTTATCTAATGTTACAATGTATTTTGGATAGTTATCATCTATATCTTTTAAGTTTTGAATTTCCCTATTAGAATCTTCTGGTAGATTCCTGCACACTTGGATATAAATCTTCTTGCCGTCTTTTATAGCAATAAAATCAATTTCTTTTGTTTTAAATTTCCCAATGAAAACATCATAATGTCTTCTTCTTAATTCAAGATAAACAATATTTTCTAAAACTCCTGCTATCATCTTTGAATCATAATTTAGCATTGAATATTTTAATGATTGGTCTGATAAATAATATTTTTCTTGAGTTTTTAGCGCTTCTTTACTTTGGATGTCATATCGATTGACTCGATAAATAATAAATGCTTTTTCTAAATATGAAATATAGTTATATAAAGTTTCAGCATCAATTGTTCTTCTCTCAGATTTTAAATATCCTATAATTGTTGAAGCAGAGAACGTCTTCCCTATATTCTCAAATATAAACTTTACAACTCTTTCAAATAAATCAACTTTTCTGATTGAGTTTCTTTTTACTATGTCAGTAAAAATAACAGAATTATAAATATCCTTAACAATTGTATATGCTTCTTTTCTACTAAAAGATTGAACAGCAATTGCTGGGAATCCTCCATATTCAATATATTCTTTTATGTAATCTTTCCCTAATTCGTATTGGTTTGTTTCCTTTTTAAAAACAAGATATTCTTCATATGACAAAGTATACACCGGTATTGAAATATATCTTCCAGTCAAATAAGTTGAAATCTCGCTAGATAATAGTTTTGAATTAGAACCAGTAACGTATATATCAACATTGTGATCAATCATTAAACTATTAATTGCCTTTTCCCAACCAATAGCTTCTTGAACTTCGTCAATGAAAATATAGGTCTTGCCATTTTTTATTTTGCCGCTGATAAAATCATATAACTGCTTTCCATTAGAAATATTGTCATTCAAATACGAATCTAAATGTAAATAAATGATATTTTCACTTTTTACTCCCGTTTTTATCATTTCTTTCATTATCATTTCAAGCAATGTAGATTTGCCGCATCTTCGGATACCCATTATTATTTTAACAAACGGAGTATTAAAATAAGGTCTTATAAAGTTCAAATAATTTGGTCTTATAATCATAAAAAATCATCCTTTAGTTACTAATATTATAACCATGATTTCAATTCAATTCAATGAGTTTAACGGGTTATAATCCGATAAATTTTTATAATTTCACCTTTTTAATGTGTTATCCCCATTTTTAAACTAAATAGACTTGATTCGTGAATATCTCTTAGAACGGATACGGACATAAAACGTTTGTACCAAAAAACGATACTCTAGATAGAATTTAATGTGCAAAAGATTCTTTGGGGTAATTAAAAAATGAATTTTTCCATCAGGAAGACTGTAGAAACACAACAACTGATGAATTATTATCGAACTAAACAAATATCTAGAATGATTTAAAAATAAGTAATTAAAGAAAAGATTATGTTATTTATCTTCCGTTTTATTGTATTACTACTTAGTTATTAACTAGAACAAAAGATTGTTTAATTCGATTTGATATCAATTCACATTACCTATCTTCAATAAATAAGTTGGTTATAGTTCCAAACTATTTTGATTAAGCAAAAATTCAAATAAACCAATAATCAAATATCCTTTATCGCTATGTCTATAAACAATCGGATTTCTAACAATAATAATTTTTTTAAAAGAATCGGGTACTCTATCAAATGATTTTGTTTCTTGACTCCATTTGTCATCATTTGGAATATCATAGGCTGATTGAATATAATATTTTTTACTTCCTAATGTTGCAACAAAATCAATCTCATAATATTTTCTTAACTCTTTGCCATTTTCTCGTTCTCTTGATTCCACCACACCAACATCAACATTAAAGCCTCTATATCTAAGTTCGTTATAAATTATATTTTCCATAATATGGGTTGGTTCTATTTGTCTAAAACTAAGTTTAGCGTTTCTTAGACCAATATCCTCAAAATATAATTTGTAAGGGGTATTTATATATTTTTTTCCTTTTATATCGTATTTTAAGGATTTAGAAATTAAAAATGCATCACTAAAATACTTAATGTATGTTTCAATAGTAGCTCTAGTAATAGAAACTTTTTTTATACTTCGAAATGAATTTTCCAATTTAGTTGGATTAGTATATGAGGATATACCTGAGGCAATAATATCTAATAACTCCCCTATATCCGAATCAGCTTTTAGACGATTACGAACAATAATATCCTTTAAATATACTTTTTCTAATTGGCTAATTAAATGTTTACTTTTTTGTTCACTATTATTCATTAGAGCGACAAGTGGCAATCCTCCAAACATTGAATATTGCTCATAAGCTTCATCCATTGAACCATCAAAAATTGAATAATATTCGCTAAAAGTTAATGGCAAAATATGAATCTCATCACCACGTCCTTCAAATTCTGTCAGAATGTCACTTGATAGAAATTTGGAATTAGATCTAGTTACATATAAATCAATGTTATTTTTTCTTAAGTATCCATTCAATACGCTTTCAAAACACCCTAAATTTTGAACCTCGTCTAACAACAAATAATATATTTCATCATCTAAAATTTTGTTTTTAATGAAGTTCATAAATTTTTTAGGATCGACTTTTTGTTTATTTTTTTCAAGTTCAATAAAATTTTCGCCAATCAAATTTAAATCATCTGCAGAATCGAATGCAAATTTTATGATATGATCTTCATTTACGCCTTGAGAAAGCAAATAATCATAAAATAAATTATTTAAAAGATAAGACTTTCCACATCTTCTTATTCCAGTAATGATTTTTACTAGGCCGTTATTTTTTCTTAATATTAAATCATTTAGGTATTTATCTCTTTTAATTTTCATATAATCACCGCTTTTTTTGACGCATGAGTCAACTATTGTAGTTATTATATATAAAATTACCATAAAATTCCACTTTTATCTGTAATTGTCAATCAGAGAATGTAGTTTTATGGCGGTCGAAAATGTAGGTATTTAGTGGTTTCCTACATCTTCTTGCACCGGTTATAACTTCGATTAAATATATTCAAACAATCTTTTTAATTTATAATTATTGACTGCTTTAATTAGCATAAATATTCGTTCCAAATGATGTATATATAAAATAGTAAATATGCGTTAAAACTTGAAATAATTTAGATTTGTGACGCCTAAATTACATCGCGAATCGACATGTTAATAAGTAAAAACTGTGTTTAGTTTGTTAGTTTTCATTTTTAAAACAATTGATAGCAGATTTTAGATCATGTACAAATAATTTTTCCTTGAAGGCACTATGATATGAAGTACTATTTCTTTATTCCCCTCATTAACCTTATAAAATATAATATTTTCTTTACATACTAGTGCCCTATACCCCTGTTTAGCAATTGGTTGATATCTTGGGACTACTCCGATATAAGGAAATTCACTAAGATTATTAATTTGTATTTCTAAAAAATCTAGACATTCTATAGCTTCTTTTTTAGAAAAAGTAGTATTGATATAAAGAATAATATCTGTTAATTGATCATTGAACTTATCAGTTCTAATAACTGAATATTTCATTATAATTCAAGCTTCTTTCTAATATCACTAAAAGTATCAGTAACAGGTTTAACTCTATTATTTCTAACATCATCTTCGGATTCGGATAGCATTTTTAGCAATGCTAATTCATCTTGCATTTGATTAAATTGTTCTAGACTTAAGATCACTGTATCACCATGACCATTTACTGTAATATATACAGGCTTCCTAGTTTCTTTACATAAATTAGAAATTTCATTATATTTATTTCTTAGTTCTGATGATGGTCTTATATTTTCCATACATATCATCTCCTATCATTATTATATCAAAATTATGATATATCACAAATTGATATTTTTTCATAATATGAAATTAAAATAAACTGAATCACTCTAAAATGTAAAAATCTTGATATAGTAATCTTGCTGTATCAAGGTTGGCTACTTTGCTTTTTATAATTCTTTACCATTTTTTTCAATAAACTCAATTATCAAATTGTTCCATTGTGAAATAATCCGCGGTACAAATTTGTAGCCCATTCACTACTATCTCTACAATAAGATGATCCAAATGCGTTCATAATTAAATCATTTGATTAAACCGCTCCAAATTAGATCTTGAAAATTGTAAGACGTGTCATGTTGCGACAACACATAATTATCATTAGCGTAAACAACACCAGAACACACAGCAAAGAGCAGATTGCCAATTACGCTTAAGTATCCGCGAATTCAGCCTGTCATTATTTACGCCCATCACACAAAAAAAGATAGCAAATTATGCTATCTCTTTAAAAATGTAATTAATCACTTAACAAATGG
>DNPJ01000081.1 GCA_003501485.1 Bacillota bacterium | reverse complement strand
AGAATGTAGATTTCTGACATTGGTTTCCTCGAAAAAAGAAATTTTGCAACGCAAACTTCTTAAGATAAAAACATACGATGTTTTTGAATATTTTTATATTATCTTTCCATATTTTCAAAACTATATGGCATTAAATAGCAGAAGTTTCAATTTTCTTTTCAAATTCCTCGTACCATTCTTTTGGCTCTAAGGTATTTTCAAATTCATTATTAATTACACCATATAGCTTTTTATACTTTATCTTGTGCTGAATAATTATTTTCAATAAATCTGTTTCCATTGGCACAATATTCATTCCGGAAATCTTATTACCATTATTGCCATAATAAGGTTGATTTTTTCTCATTCGGAAATCTGAAATTACGTTCATATTCAAGTAATTCGTGATAAAAATACAATATGCAGCCGAATTTTTATTACCGCATAAGTATTCACCCAAATGCCTCGATACTGGTTCCATTTCCATTCGTCTTTGATTTGTTGAATCGGATAATGTTGCTTCAATCAACAAATCATGCTCAGGATAATAATCAGATTTCTCGTATTTCCATATAATATCAGCTTCTCCACCACCTGCATGAGTTTTTGGTAATAAATCAGCATCCAGAGATAAGTTCATAAATGTTAAAACATCACCTTGACAATCGCTAATCTTGTACCAAATTATTGCAAGAATGTATTCAAAGGAAGTCGGACCATCAGCATTTGACGAAACCAGCTTTTTAATCTCTTCATCATATTCATCATTTGCAGTTTTCCTACTTTTAAAATTATCCAGAATCAGCAAAAGCTTATCATCTGCAAACTTTTCTTCAATCAATTTATTGAAACGTTCATATCTTTCTTTATTAAGAATATTCTGAATCTCTTTTCTATTATAAGATTTTGTTCCAATTTCTTCTGAAACTTTCTTATAAAAGTCGTCTATATTGACTTCTAAGTTTGGATGTATATCCTTCAGCTCAATAGATTTATACAAGGAATCACAAATTGAAAAAGATAATTCTGACAAGCAATCCTTTATCATAGAAAAATAAATTTTGGGCAAAGTATCAAATCTTACAGTTTTATCTTTTGTAATAAGACAGTCACTCATAGTAAAATAACGAAGGTTTAAATCGCCATAATCTTCTAGATTATTTAATGTTTTTGAAACATGACAAATTTTAAAGAATAATTCTTTTAATGAAGTTTCATCTTTGACTTTTTCAATAATTTCAGTCTTGAAGGTTTCTTTTCCACCCTTTACAATATTTTTCGTAGAAGCATAAAGCAATCGTCTAATTGAAGTTCTAGTAGTTTTACAATCAGTAATCGCCTTTTCCAATAGCTTCATTTTCTCTTCTGAAAAATCTTTTTCAATCAGAACTGAATATAATGCCTTATATAAAGTATAGAATGGCTTAGAATACTTAGAACTTTTTCGATTCATCATTACAGAAATTATTAAATCCTCTGTAACTGTTGCCGCATTTAATAATAATTCATGAACCTGCCTATATGATTCATGAGTCAAAAGAATTTCGTAAATTGTCTGATTCACATCACATTTTCCATTACGGAAATCTTTTATTTTTGAAAGTACTTCTGTATAAGATTTCGAATCATAAATCAATGGCAAGAAGTAAATAAATTCTTCAAAACTTAAATAGTCAATCTCATTTAATAGTCTAGCAAGAATGATAAAAGGTCTTACTGTTGAATTTCCAAAATAAACTGAGGTTTTTAGAAGCTGTTTTAAATATAAATAACTATCTGCTTCGATTTGTAAAAAATTATCACTTTTAAAATTACCGATTTTAGTAATTTTCAAAAGTTCTTTGCCAACTTCTGTAACAGTCCTTGTTTCTCGGTCTGCAAGCCCAATATCACAAATCCCGGAAGTTTTTTCACGAGCATCTTTTGCCGGTCGAGGGGCATTGCCTACCGTAAATTCGTTTTCCCATAGATACTTATAATACTTTTGCTGCAAAGTTTCATTGCCTTTCCACGATTTTGTATGGTTCTCAGGCAATGACCAGAAATTTTCAAGCAACTCAAGTTGCCATTCTATTTTTTTATTAAGCTCTTTTGTCCTAAAACTAGTATTACCTACAGTCCAACTGATTCCTTCATAAGCGATTTTATCTGTCATTCTAAGCCTCGTAATTTGTAATCAAAACCTCATCGGTTTTCTCTTGATTATCTTTTTTTTGATAATTTGAATTTTTGTAGGAATAGCTAAGATGATGACAAATATAATCACTTTTTAAAAGCCAGTCTCTTAATATTTGATTCACTTTACCATCAATTTCAATAACATTTGAAAGAGCGAATTTTATATTCCTCGAATTGCATTTATCGAGAAAATACAACAACTTCCGTTCTTCTGTTTCTGTCCAGGCATTTTTTTCATTATAGGTAGCTGTCGTAATTATATATGGCGGATCAGCATATATGAAAGAGCCTACTTCCAAATTTTCTATATCAAATTTCTCAAAGGAGCTATTAATGAACTTAATTTCTTTCTTTTGTAGAATATTCGCGAACTTATTAAGTTTGTTCCTCATTTTTTTATTAAAATCGCGTTTTCCAACTGGAAGATTAAAGTTTTCTTCAGAATTAAACCGAATCTGATTATTGAATGCATATACTATAAGCGTGAAGAATTCATAATAGTAATTATCATCTTTATCTGAAAGAATATTGAAATGTTCCCGTAATTTTAAAAATGGAGCTTTATTATATTTACCCAAGCCAGAAGATGAATTACATTCATAGAAATCATATTTATTTGCAGTTGTATCAGACAGATAGTAGCTTTGTATCACGCTCTCTATTTTAGAAGCAAACTTTTTCGAACCATCTGATTTTATTTTTTTGAGCAAACCAATTAAGTGTTTTTCACTATCATTACAAATATAATTTTGGGCACTAACATTAATGGCAACATTACAACCACCACAAAACAAATCAACAAATGTACTAACATTATCAGGAAATAGAGGGAGAAGTTGAGGTAGTAACTTGTATTTACCTCCAGTGTAATTTAATGGAGAAGCAATCGTATTTATTGGCACTTGCACAAGAAAAGCCTCTCTTGATTATCAGAATGCTCTGATTTTCCTGTTGTGAATGCTTTATAGTCTTCCGAGAATATTTGAACATTTCCTCGTTTTTTTAGAGATGTTATAATTTCTTCGTCACTAATTCGCGCATTTGAGCGGTCATTTCCTTTATTTTCCATATTGTTATAAGAAACTAAAATGTATCTGGTATCTAATTTTGAAATCAAATCATCAAAAGCTTTTGGGGCAGACTGTGTACAATATTTGCTTTTTAGAGAAGTTCTATCCATTTTTTTTGCAACACCGAATACTTCCGGTTTTTGCCAACAAGCAACATTCTCTACTAAATGATAAGCATCACAATACTGACGAGAATTATACGGAGGATCCAGATAAACTACATCAGATTTTATGTTGGCAGCAAGCTTGTTTGAATCAGTGTTAAAACAAAGATTATTAGCATTAAGATTTTTTTCTGCGGCCAGCATTCGCATTTCTAATACTTGAGCTGATAAATCAACATTTCTTCGCCACGCATCATAGTGACCACACGTATTTGCAATTCTATCCATTGCATAAAGCAAAGAAGTTAATAAAATTGCATATTCACGATTATTTATAATTTTTGAATTTTTCTTATCTTCTATATCTTCACGAATAAATCCGATTTTTGAACAAATATCATGTGAGAAGTAAGTATCTGAAAAATTCTTAGTCATGTAGTTTTCTTCGGTAGAGTTATAATCATTATACTCACTGATAAAGTCTACTAGTTTGTCCCAATCATAATTTTCAGGAGAAAACCAAGCCGTATTTGAGATATAGTTAGAAAAGAGAATATCGTTTGTTGTAAGCTGTTTCTTTATGTATGCCGAAGCAACAGCTCCAGTACCCGCAAAAATATCGGTAAATGAGTTGAAATCTCCGCAATGTTCTGATACTACTTTCGTAATAAATGGCAATAGTTTATATTTATTGCCTAAATAGCGACGATTATTTATTTTAGTTGTTTGTACACTCATTTTTCCGCCCTAGAACAGAAATTGTATCATGATTTTTATTTTTTTTCTATTTCAATCTCAAGCGACTTTTGCGGATTGTCTAAAATACGGAACTGCTTCTGCCTAAGAAAAATATTCCTTCCGTCTCCAAAAGAAAGCTT
>DNPJ01000066.1 GCA_003501485.1 Bacillota bacterium | reverse complement strand
CGCAAACTGACAAACTAAATGCAGCTTTATAGACAAAAACTGCTTTTAGTTGGAAAAACCTCCTTTGAATTATGATATTTATGGTTCGCAAGAGCTAAATATCCATAAGCAAAGGAGGCATATTTATTATATGGGTAAAAATGAAGGAAAGCAGTTTAATATTGCAAAAAGAGGAACTATTTCACGAATGGTCGCCAAAGGAACAAGTGCAAAAGAGATTGGAGAAATTTTAGGTATGGATCCAACTTCTGTTTCTAGAGAGTTAAAAAGAAATCGCATCAAAATTAAAGAAACAGATAGTGATGATACGTTATGTAACAACTGTTCACACAAAAAAGGATGTACAATCAAAAAGGTATGTGGAGCTATATCCTGCTATCAAAGATGTAATGGTTGCAAAGCTGTAAAAAAGTGTTGGAGATATGAAAAATTCGAATGCAACAAATTACATAGGTTCCCTTTTGTTTGTAATGGTTGCCCAAAGGAAAAATATTGTCCTTTAGAACATTATATGTACATTCCTGATACGGCTGAAGAAATTGCACGAGATAGACTCGTCACAACTCGAGAAGGTGCAAACCTAACATTTAAAGAATATGAAGTCCAAAACGAAATACTAAAAGATCGAATAATAGAAAAAGGGCAGTCGGTACACCACACATTAGCAACAAACAAAAAAGAACTAAATTGTTCGGAAAAGACCTTATACCGAAGGATTGAGAAGGGAGTTTATACTGTTAAAGTTCATCATCTTCCCAGGCAAGTCTCGTTGAAGAAACGTAAGTATAAGAAGAAATATGAATACGTTCATGATCCTAAAGTAGATAGGACTGGTCACTTATATTCTGACTGGATGATATACCGTTTCAAAAACAATATAACATACTATTTTCAAATGGATTTTTTAGGAGCACCAAAGAAATCTGATAAGGAGATACTAGTTTTAACGATGAGGGGTATTTCATTCTCATTGCTATACATTATTGAGAATGCCACACAAGGCAAGATTGTTTCTTTGTTTGACTCTATAGAGAAAGAAATCGGAATTGACAATTTTAGAAAACTATTTCCTGTAATACTTACTGATAGAGACACATTGTTCGATGACTTTGAATCACTGGAGTTCAACAAAAACGGAGAACTAAGAACAAGGATATTCTTTTGCAATCCAGGCGAAAGCAACCAAAAGCCTAATGTTGAAAATTACAATGCGCAACTTAGACCAATATTTCCAAAGCATAAAGTGCTGAATGAATACAACCAAAATGAGTTATATCTAGCTACATCCAACTTAAATTCAAGATGTTTAGGATCGATTGATGATAGAACTCCCGCTGAACTATTTATTGAAATCTTTGGCAAGGATTTATTTTCGTTGCTTCATCTTAAAAAGATTCCACCAAAGGAGGTGGTACTTAAGCCAATTCATCGTTAATTAAAACTGCATTTAGTATGACAAACTGCATTTAACAGTTTCTTTTTGTTGTACCTAAAAAAATGAAAATATCACCTTTGTTGATTTATTACATACAAAAACGATTCCCAAATGCAATTTTGAGAATCGTTTTGTTGCATTTAGTCTGACAAATTTTGTTTTTGTCTATAAAACTGCATTTAGTTTGTCAGTTTGCGAAATAAATATATCGCGTAAAGATAGATGAGAATTTGTTATTTTTTATCAAAAGAGATATTTAAGGTAAATAAAAACCCATCAAGCGATGGGATTATTTGCATTTGGTGACCTGTACGGGATTCGAACCCATGAATGTATGCGTGAAAGGCATATGAGTTAAGCCACTTCTCCAACAGGCCAGTGGCGCCTACCGAGGGACTCGAACCCACGACCGATCGGTTAACAGCCGATTGCTCTACCGACTGAGCTAGGTAGGCGTTGCATAAATGCTTGATTATATTAGCACAACCACAACTTTATTATCAATACAATTTTTTATTTTTTTAAAGTTATAATTGCTTTTCAATTTCGTCCATTAGATCTTTGACAGTAACTAAATTCGACATGTCAACATCATCAAAATGAACATCATATTGTTCTTCAAGTTCTAAAAGTAATTCAACGACATCTAGTGAATCTAAACCCAATTCACGTATTTTATCATTGTCATTAATTACTTCTTTGTGAGCTACTTTTGCTAATTTATTCTTTATTTCTTCTATTGTATTCATTATCATTTCCTCAACTAGACAATATATTACCATAATAAGAACAAAAAACAACTATACAGTTCTTTGAAATATCGTTCTCCACTTCAAAGAAGTGAATAGTTCACTTCCATATTGTTAAATTGATGTGGTGTTTTGATAACTAACTTCAGTTGTTGCGATTTCTTCAACGCGAGACCCAACAGTTTCACTCATTTTTCCAAACGAAGTAACCATCGCTGTTAAAACAACACCGAAAACCGCTATTGTTAGAATAATGCCCAACAATTGTCCTTTTATTTCTGACATGTTTTTTCTCCTTTCTTTATTTTATGAATAATAACCGATTAATACACTTCTACATACGGCTATTTCCATCACTTTATCATCAATAATTAATGCATCGTAATTCATGAATACTTTGTACTTATAAACAGATCCTATTAAAGGAGACGTTTCTCCTATCGGCTCAATCGACGCATTCTCTTCTTTTACAAGATTAATAATTTCATCATTAATACCACCGCTTTTTGATATGAGATTTCCGACTGTTATACTCAGCGCATCTAAATTTGTATAAATAAATTGAATAGACATCATATCTCCACCTATAGCGAAAAGCTGCGCAACAAACAATAATGACAAAATAAAACCGATTTTAGATCCCATTAATCATGTCTCCTATAGTTGAAAGAATTCCAAAAGTAATCATCACAATCTGCAGAGCAGACCCAATAAGTGGAAATACGCTCATACTAGAAAGCGATTTGTCCTTTCTTTCAATAATGTTTTTATATTTCTCGTCTCTTAATTTTGAAAAAATAATTTCAAACTGATTTACATATTTTTCGTTGTTACCATCATCAACCATTTGATAAATGCATATTAAAAGTTGTTCAATCTCATTATCCTTAAATTTTTTAGCAAAATTAATGTAAGGTTTAATGCTTTTGTCTTCATCAATATCTGTGATCATTTTTTCAATTCTTTCTTTTAATTGTTCGCTTGAAAAAGGTATTAATTCTTGAAATGCTTTATAAACATTAAATCCGTTTGAAATATAAGTTTTATAAAATGGTAAAAGTGAAATAAACTCATCATGCAAAGATATTTCCATATTGGATTCCATGTTTTTATATCGGCTCAAATACACAAAATTCATCCCAACATCTATCAATAATAAGAATGCAAATATAATAGGTTTTTTAATATATGAGAAAAGCACAACAGAAATAGAAAGTATAATAATATTTAGAGTAATCAAAATAGCCATTTCTTTTTTATAAGATAGGCCAATATTCTGCAGTCTTTTTTTAAATTTATTCATTGAATTTACCTTCTTCGTTTATTGGCATTTTTGTATATCTAGTAATAAAAATGTGAACAGCTACAAAAAACAACACATAAAATGAAACTAATATCACAAAAAACGGTATAGACTTTAACATTCCTAAATAAAAATTTTGTAAAGCAAATCTCATAAATAAAATAACTACAAAAGAAAGACTCCATAATATAAAGAATTCAATTGCCTTTTTTTTCGAATTAGTTTCAGATTCGTTCATTGTTTCTTCGACTCTTATTGTTTCATTTAACAAAGAACTAGACATTTTTAAAATGTTTCCGCCTTGATCTTGATAAAGATTAATTACTTTTAGAAACATATGGTAAAAAGAATAAGTAAAATATTTTGATAGATAATCTATTTTTTCAAGTGAATTCATTTCCTGTAATTCATCAAGTATTTTGGAAAATTCATCGTTTTTGTTTTTTATCGCATTTTCGAAAGCATCATCATACGATTCTTTAATCGACATCGTCAAAAGATATGTAGTTACAAAATAATAACATTGATGAATTCTTCTGCTTTTTTCATAAAATGTTTTTAGGTTTTTCCTTGCAAAAATAAAATAATAAAGAGAGTAAATTAGCAAAACACCAATACAAACAAAAGGATTATTAGATGTAAGAAAAGAAATAAGACTTACGATTAAAATGATACATACACTTGTTAAATCAATCTTTTTCATGTTTAGCTCCTTTCGACGTGAAAAATAATGTCCATTTTCATATTTTCTTTATTAAACAAAGATATATCTGAAATATAACGAATCACTTTTCCGTTATTATCAACATACTTTTTAACAAAAATATAATTAGTAATATGATTAATGACATCTATAAATATATCCTCATATTTTTGATTACTACTCTCTTGCATTATAAGTCGACAAATTCGATGAGGGATTTCCTCGATATTATAAGCGTGTATTGTTGAAATTAATGGATGCCCAGACATTACACTTGTCAGCATTGACGACATTTCTTTCCCGCGCGCTTCACTAACGATGAGCCAATCAGGATTGCATCTCAATGCATTAGCGATCAAATCTTCAAATGATTTTGCATTCGATTTGCCAACTTGCCAGCTATTTAAATCAATATTTGGATTAGTTCTTAAGTTTTCAAGTTCTTCAAGATTATCAATTAAGATAATGCGGCTGTTATCTTTCAATGTGGATAACAAGTATTTTTGGAGTTCTGTTTTCCCGCTTCCCGTTTCTCCAGCAATCATTATTGATTTTTTATTTTTGATTAAATCATTTAAATATAATTTCATTTCATTACTCATAAAACCGCTATCTGAAATAATGCGATTCTTCAAAGATGCTATTCTTATAGAAAAATTTATTACTTTTTCATTATTGAGCCTTCCAATTGATTGATGTATAGCGTTTAATCTATATCGGCCAAAAGAAACATCTAGTATTGGCTCAACAAACGAAAATTGCTTTTCGGTATAATTTGCTATTTGTCTTATAAAGTCAATTGCCTCGTCGTTAGTAATGACAATATTTGATTTTTTTCTTCCTAATTCATTATCGACATAAAAAATAGTTTCACCATTAAAAGAAATATCAGTTATGTTTTTATTCATAATTAGATCTTTTAAAAAAGATGACTCAATATAATCAATTGCTTTATTCGACATATAATTTACCTTTGCTTATTGAATATATGTGCGCCAATTCATAATCAAATAAAGAATTTATATGTGTTTTTAAAGATATCTTTACGTTATGACAAAAATCACTAGTGCAATATGCCATTGTTTCAGCGTCAAAATAGAAATAAGAAACATAATATTCATTTACAAACCTTGGTAATGTATAGGAAAAATATTCTTCGACATTCTTTTCTAATTCTTTTTGTTTAAAATATGGTTCACACTGATTTCCATTTTTATCAATGAATGATATAGAGCTTTCTAAAGTTCCTCTATATAAATTATTAAATGTTCTATGAATTGAAAAGAAAGTCATAGACCCAAAAGAGAAATTCATCATTAAGATGCTCATGAGAAGAAAGAATATTGTGTTAGTCATGAATACTTAACAACCTTTCCTATATCAAAATCCGCTTTTGAGACTTCATCATCAATACAATATTGAGAATTTGAACAGTTGCCAAAAAGAGAATCATTCATTAATAGATTTGTTCTTAACATTAGGTTTATTTTGTTGCTTCCTAAACCATTTAAATTGATATGAAAATCTAATTCATCCATAACTCTTTTTAAGTTATCTGTGAAATATAAATAATTTGTATAGATATATCCTTCTTTTTCCACAAAAGACGTTCTTAATGAAATAGGATCAACATATAAATTGTCTTTAAGTGCTAAATAATACTCATCGCTTCCCTTGTCATATTTAAGGTTTAAGTTTACATAAACCATTCCTTCTTCTTTATGAAGATCTTCCATATAATTGTTTAAATCAAAACAAAGTATTGATATTTGATAGCAAGAAAGAACTTGCCTATCAATATATGGTTTATATTTAAATCTGAATCTAGAAAAATCTAATCTTTGATATTTATCGAGTTCTAAATATTTTGGAAAATTAGCAAAATTAAAACTTTCGGATATATATTGTTCGTTTTTCTCTTTTGTATAAATATAACAATTCGCTGATGTTTCGAAGTTTTCGTCAACATCTCTTATTATGTTTTGACGTTGTCTAATTTCCGCAACACGTTT
>DNPJ01000063.1 GCA_003501485.1 Bacillota bacterium | reverse complement strand
TATCGCTTTATTTGCACGAAAAATAATTGATGCACCTTTTCCGCCGTTACCGCCGCTTGGTCCACCATTAGGCATATATTTTTCATGAAGGAAGGCAATCATGCCGTCTCCACCTTTTCCAGATCTTACTTCTACAATTGCTCTATCTATAAACATACTTTTATTATAATTGATTTTAATCAATTTACTATAATATTTTGCAATAAAAAAAGGCTCGTAAGAGCCTTTCAATAATTTTTCGCTTATTTTGTTGGATAAACACTTGCGCGTTTTTTATTTTTGCCAACTCTTTCGAACTTAACAAAACCATCAATTGTAGCAAATATTGTGTCATCTCCACCACGACGGGTATTAATACCTGGGAAGACTTTTGTTCCTCTTTGGCGATAGATGATGCTTCCGGCTGTACAGAATTGTCCATCAGACAATTTTGCGCCAAGACGTTTAGATTCGCTATCACGTCCGTTTTTAGTTGAACCAACGCCTTTTTTACTAGCGAAGAATTGTAAATTTAATTCAAATAACATATTTAGCATCCTTTCTCGATTACCTTAATGTATTTTGGAGAATTCTCAGCAACTGTTTTGAGCTGCGTTAAGATTGTTTCTAATACAATATAATCGTGCATAGGGACATCATTTAGTGCATTGATCTCGATATATCCGTCTTTTTCATTTGTGTTTATTACAAAATTTTTGGGTTTCTCTAAATTATTTAAACCACCAAATGTAATTCCACTGACGGCTGCACATACAAGATCTTTTCCTAAAGGAGCACTATTTGCGTGTCCATTGATAACAAGATTAACTATCTTATTATCTTTTTTTGTGCATTCAACGCAAATCATAAATTAAGCATTGATGCTTTCGATAACTAAACAAGTATATGGTTGTCTATGACCAATTGTTTTGCGTTCGTTATCTTTGGCTTTGTATTTGTAGATGCGAAGTTTCTTGCTTAAACCATTTTTAACGACTTTAGCACTTACTTTTGCACCATCAACATAAGGTGTTCCAACTTTTAAAGAACCATCGCTAACAAGTAGTACTTTATCAAAAACGTATTCTTCGTTTTCTTTAACATCCAATTTTTCAACGAAAATCTTTTGTCCTACTTCAACGCGGACTTGTTTTCCACCAGTTTCAATAATAGCGTACATAATATAACCTCCATTTTCTCACTAAAGACTCGCTATTAAGGTCCATGAATATGAGTTAATACCTTTTCTATGCGGTTGTAGCTTGTGAGGCAACAACGAATATTATTATAAATAAATTATTATTTACTGCAACATTTTTTGTTAGTTTGTTAATCAAAAATTCGATTTTCTCTAAACGAAAAGAACCCATCGGAAGTAATTATAATGTGATCAATCATAATCAAACCTAATGATGCTAAAGCGTTTTTAATAAGTAAAGTCGATCCAATATCTTCATCACTAGGTTTTTTATTATTGTTTGGATGGTTATGAATTAATAAAAAATATTTTGTATTTGTTTGAAGGAGTTCAACAGCGATTTCTCTAATATTAATCGGAATAAAATTATCTGTTCCAACATATAATATTTTTTCTCTGATAATCCGATGCTTATTATCTAGCATTAAAACGACCAAAAGTTCTTTAGTTTGTTCGGACAAATACATATATTTTTTATAGACGTCATCGGCGTTTTTGACGCTTTCACCATTTTTAAATCTTTGTTGATTAACTCTATAAAATAATTCAAAAATTGCCTCAAGTTTTAAAGAAGTAATTTCGTTTAAACCGAATTGTTTTTTTAAAGATGACGTTTTAGCTTTTGTCAAACAGAACAAATTTGTATATTCCTTAATTAGCGATTCACTAATTTCAAGAGCGGATTTATTCTTCACCCCTTTTGAAATTATAATACCTAAAAGTTCGACATCATTTAGCTTATCTACTCCGTATTTCTTAGCTTTTTCTCTAGGTCTATTTTCTATTGGTAAATCTTTAATTTTCATTATTTCCAACTAAATTTCCAACCACCAGGAATAGTTGTTGATCCTTCACTTGATAAGAATAATTTGTAAATAATAACCGCGGTTATTGCTACTGCACAAATAGCCATTACGGCCGCTAAAGAAATAGCTTCTCCTATTACAATAGTCTTGCATTCTTCATTTGTTAATTCATGTTTCATATTTTCACCTCAATATCTAATAGACATAAAAAAAGAAAAATATTCAAAAAAGGAAAAATTAATTTTTTAAAAAAGAAATTTGCAACAAAAAAAAGGACATAAAGTCCTTTCTCAGCATTAAATAATAATTATTTTCTTTCAATTTTAAGAATTTCAACTTTGTATTCACGTTGAACATGAACAACGCAAATATCACCAACTTTTCTTCCAACAAGCGCTTTTCCTAATGGAGAAACATTTGAAATAAATCCTTTAACAGGGTTTGCTTCAACTGTTCCAACAATATTATATGTAGCAATTTCGTTATCACTTAAATCTTTAATTTCAACTTTTGAACCGAGAGAAACAGTTTTTGAATTCTTTGGTTTTTCTTCGATGATAACAAGATTTGCAAAAATATTCTCAAGCTCTTTAATTCTTGATTCAACTTCTCCTTGTTTGTTTCGTGCAGCATCATAATCGGCGTTTTCACTTAAGTCACCTTGAGCACGAGCAGCCTCGAGTTCCTCGAGAACTTCTGGACGTACTTCGTCAACAAGATGGCGATATTCAGCGCGAAGTTTAGCTTCGCCTTCTTTTGTTAATTCAATTTTGTCGTTAGCCATAATATATTCTCCTATAAAGTAGCATTTTGAGTTTACAACAATAATGTTGTTAAAACAAACTTATTTTTTAGCATCTTGAATTTTTGGATCATCCATGAAGGCATTGAAAACTTCTTCAACTTCATTATATTCATCATCGTCTTCAATTTCTTCAAGTGATTTAGTGGCATCGTTATAAATAAACGCCATTACATCATCTTCATTTCCATCTTCGTAAAGAAATACATATGATTTTTTTCGTTCATCGTTATCATAGGTGAACAAAATTTTCATTACTTTTTCATTGCCGTTTTCGTCATAAACAACCATTTCTTTTTCATCAAGAATGTTATTCTCCATACAAAATTCCTCTCTAAAATTATTTAATATTTTGTTTAATTAATGCTATAGCATTAGCTAATTTAGATTTATCTTTTCCTTTGCCATTTGCCATATTAGGACGTCCTCCGCCACTACCATTAAGTTCTTTGGCAAATGTTTTAATAATGTCGCCGGCTTTGTTACTTGTCAATGCATCACCACTTACAAAACATGAAAGAGGTAAATTGCCATCATTTCCACCTATAAGAAGCACGATTGAATCACTATGTTTTGTTTTTAAAACATCCCCAATTTTGTTTAAATTTGCTAAATCAGTATTTTCAACATAAGAAACCAAAACATGATGCCCAGCAATTTCTTCGAATTTATCAACAAGACTCATTGCGGTTAATTGAGATAATTTATCAACTAATTGTTCATTAGCCTTCTTCATTTCATCTTTTTCATGAAGAATAGCGTTCAAACGATCTTTTAATTCAAATGTTGATTTAGCACCAACAAGATCTCTTGCGTTATTAAGCAGCATTTCTTTTTCTTTAAGAAGTTCATAACCCTTTAAAGAAGTACGAGCTTGAATTCTTCTGACACCAGAGGCAATTGATTCTTCGCTTTCAATAACAAACACGCCAATTTCTTCTGTATTATCAACATGGCATCCAGCACAGAATTCAATAGAATCTTCACCAAATTTCACAACGCGAACTTCTTTCCCATATTTTTCTGAGAAAAATGCTCTTGCACCTAATTTGTTTGCTTCTTCAATAGGAAGAATTTTGATATCGGCTGGTATAGCTTCTTTTATCATTTCGTTCACAACATGTTCTATGTCATTTAATTGTGTCTCATTAATCTTTTCATAATGGGTAAAATCAAATCTTAAATATTCACATGAAACAAAAGATCCCATTTGCTTAATATGATTTCCAAGGACTTTTGTTAAAGCAGCTTGAAGAAGATGGGTTGCAGAATGATTTCTCTTAACATCTTCTCTTTCATCATGATTAACATATAGCGTAAAAACATCACCAATCTTAACGCTTCCTCTTATGACTTTTACAAAATGCAAATGTTGTTTATTAGGCGCTTTTTGAACATCTTTAACATCTAAATAAGTATGTTCGTTTTCAATATATCCGTGATCGCTTACTTCACCACCCATTTCAGCATAAAACGGTGTCTTATCAAATATGATTTCGCCATCTTCAGTTAATTCATCAACTTTATTTCCGTCAACGAATAAACCAATCACTTTAGCAGACAAAGGTTTATCGCAATAAGTAAATTCACTTGGAGAAGTAAATTCAAGAAGATCTTTCGATTGACGATGCATGCTTTGTTCATCGCTTCTAGCGTTTCTTGCTCTTTCTTTTTGAAGTTCCATTTCTTTATTAAACGCATTAACATCAACTTCAACATTGTTTTCAGCACATATTTCTTTTGTTAAATCAATTGGAAAGCCAAATGTATCATAGAGTTTAAATGCATCTTTGCCAGAAAGTTCCTTTTTATCTTTAATTAAATCGCGAAGTAAAATTTCGCCACTTGAAAGAGTTTTAATGAATTTTTCTTCTTCAATTTTAATCATTTTGGATATATGTTCGCTTTTATCAACGAGTTCAGGATAAAAATCTTTATATTTGTTGACAACAACACCCACTAAAGAATACAAAAACGGACGATTAATGCCTATTTTCTTTGCAAATCTCATTGCACGACGTACAAGACGTCTAAGAACATATCCGCGTCCTTCATTAGAGAACACTTCTCCATCACCCAATGCAAAAGTTAATGCTCTAATATGATCAGCTATAACGCGATATGGAGTTAAATAAGGCTCTTTGTAAGGAACATTTGCTAGTTTTTCAGTCGCCTCAATGATAGGCATAAATAAATCTGTCTCAAAATTAGATGGAGTTTCTTGAAGAACAGAAGCGATTCTTTCTAATCCTGCACCTGTATCAATGTTCTTGCTTGGAAGTTCTTTATATTCGCTTCTCTTTTTACCAGGAATAGCGTTGTATTGAGAAAAAACAATGCCCCAAATTTCAATGTATCTATCATTTTCAATTTCTTCTTTAAGAAGTTTTATACCTAAATGTTTTGGATCATATTTTTCACCTCTATCAAAGAAAACTTCTGTATTCGGACCTGCAGGCCCTTCACCGATTTCCCAATAGTTTCCTTCAAGCGGTATTAAATGACCTTCATCGACACCTTGCTTAAGCCATAGGTCGTGAGTTTCTTTATCCATTGGATTATATGTAAAATATAATTTATCTTTTGGCATAGCGAAATATTGTTCACTTGTTAAGATTTCAAAAGCCCATGGAATGACTTCATTTCTAAAATAGTCACCAATAGAGAAATTTCCTAACATTTCAAAGAATGTATGGTGTCTTGAAGTATAACCAACGTTATCCATATCGTTGGTGCGAATTGATTTTTGAACATTAGTTATTCTTCTTGATGGTGGAACTTCACTACCATCCATATATTTCTTTAAGGCGGCAACACCTGAATTAATCCATAACAAAGAAGGATCTTTATAAGGTATTAATGATGCGCCTTTTTCAACATGGTGGCCTTTGCTTTTGAAGAAGTTTAGCCACATATTTCTAATCTCGTTACCAGTTAATTTTTTCATAAATAACTCCCTAAAAAATAAAAAAACGTTCACAAGGAACGCATTTGCGCGGTACCATCCTTATTCATTAAATAATTAATGCACTTAATTAATATTCTTTAACGCAGAATTACGATGACTTTCATCATCTCCAAAGGAGTGGCAAATAGTTCCTTTATCGGAGCAAAATTACTATAACAAAAAAATATAAAATATTAAAGATATTTTTAAATATCTATTCTTTTATCGTCGCGGTAGACTTCGTCAATTGTGCCTGAGCCTATCATTAAACCATCTTTGTTATAAAAGACGGCTTCTTGCCCAGTTGTTACAGCTTTGTAATAATCGTAAACACAAATTATTTCATCATCTTTTTTATTAATTACACACGGATGATCTTTTTGACGGTATCTAAACTTTACTGAAACTTCTTGAGGAAAAACTTCATTTGGATTAATAAAGTTTAATTTTCTAACAATGCACTTATTACTCAATAAATAGTGTTGATTATCACCTCTTGTAACATAAAGAACATTCTTTTTTGCATCTTTTTTTACAATAAACCACCCGGAAGCAGTTTCACCACTTATGCCTCCAATCCCAAGGCCTTTGTGTTGACCAACAGTGTAGTAATAAACACCTTTATGCTTTCCAATAATTTTATTTGTATCAATATCAATGATATTGCCTTCATGGGCAGGTATATAATTTTTTAAAAATTCACGGAAGTTTCTTTCGCCGATAAAACATACGCCTGTTGAATCTTTTTTATCCGCGATAACAAGATTTAATTTGTGTGCAATTTCACGAACTTTAGTTTTATCTATATCACCGAGTGGAAATAAGCAGCTTTTTATCTGCTCTTCATTAATTTGAGATAAAAAATATGTTTGATCTTTGTTTTGGTCATAGCATTTTTTTAAATAATAATGACCATCTTTAAATACTTTCTTGGCATAATGGCCCATCGCAATATAATCGCAACCATTTTCGTCAGCAAATTTCTTAAAAGCATCAAATTTAATGAATTTATTACATAAAATGTCTGGATTTGGCGTTCTTCCTTTTTGATATTCTTCAATAAAGAAGGAAAAAACATGATCCCAATATTCTTTAATAAAATCGATTCTAAGCAATGGTATTCCAAGCTGCTTAGCAACTTTTTGAGCATCTTGGTAATCTTTTTCTTGTGGGCATTGATTATCATTAAGTGTTGGATTGCCTAAAAAATCATTATTTGCAAAAGCATCCCAGTTTCGCATAAAAGCACCGACGACTTCATACCCTTGTTCTTTTAATAAGTAAGCCGCGACCGCACTATCAACGCCGCCGCTAAGACCAATCATTACTTTCATTTAATCAAATCCTTACTATCAAGAAATATTGTAAACGGACCATCGTTAACAATATTAACTTCCATATCAGCGCCAAAAACGCCTGTATTTATTTTATATCCAAGTGAGGACAAATAGGAATTGAAAAAATTATAAAGTATAACTGATTCTTCGCCTTTTAAAGCATTTACAAACGACGGTCTTCTACCATGAGAAACATCCGCATATAAAGTAAATTGTGATACAGACAATATTTCGCCATTAATATCATTTAATGATAGATTTGTTTTTCCATTTTCATCATTAAATAATCTTAGAGAAACAAATTTATCAACCATTTTTTTGACGATATTTTCGTTATCTCCTTCACAAAATCCAACAAAAACGCAAAAACCGCGAGAAATACTTCCCACGATTTTTTCGTTAATTTTTACATTTGCGTTTAATACGTTTTGAATTAAAAGTCTCATTATTTAATATAAGCATGAACAGTTGGAGGTACACTAACAAACTCATCCACAATAATAAAGGAATTTTCAATATCTTTTAAAATACTATCGAAATTTTCTTTGTTTGTGTGGACAACGCAAAGAACATCTCCTTTATTAACCTTATCTCCAACTTTTTTATTTAATACAATACCTGCAGACATATCGATAACATCATCAAATGTTTCTCTTCCTGCTCCTAGTCTCATTGCCGATTCTCCGATTTCAAGAGCGACAATTTGTTTTATATATCCGTCTTTATTTGCTTTTACTTCAACAATGTGTTTGGCAAGAGGGAATTTTTCAGGATGTTCGATATAGCTTACATCTCCACCTTGTGCTTTGACCATTGCTTTAAGCTTTTCAAAAGCACTACCATCATCAATGGATTTTTGAAGCATTTCCATTCCTTCTTCTTCACTCTTTACTATTTTTGCTTGTTCAAGCATTATAGCGCCACTTCGTAAGCAAAGGTCAGTAAAATCTTTTGGTCCTTGGCCATGAAGAGTGGCAATAGCTTCTTTAATTTCAAGTGCATTTCCGACAGCATGACCAAGTGGTTGGTCCATATCTGTTAAAACTGCACGAGTATCACGTCCTAATGCATTACCAATCTTGCACATAATTTTGGCAAGTTCTTCAGCAGATTTAGCGTTTTTCATAAACGCACCATTGCCAAATTTAACATCGAGAAGAATACAATCACTGCCGCTAGCAAGTTTTTTCGACATAACAGATGAAGCAATAAGAGGCGTTGACTCAACAGTGCCTGTGACATCTCTTAAAGCATAAAGTTTTTTATCAGCAGGAACTAAACTTGCGGTTTGGCCAATAATAGCTAGACCAATGTCATTAACTTGTTTTATAAAATGTTCTTCACTAACAAATACTTTCATACCTGGAATAGATTCAAGTTTATCAAGTGTCCCACCAGTATGACCTAGACCTCTACCACTCATTTTAGCCAATTTAGCGCCACAAGCAGCAACCATAGGTCCAAGAGCGATGCTAGTTTTATCACCAACGCCACCTGTTGAATGCTTGTCAACTTTAACACCTTTGATAGATGAAAGATCCATAACGTCTCCACTATGTTCCATTCTATCAGTCAAAGTAACAATTTCGCGAGGTCTCATTCCTTTGAAAACAATCGCCATTAATAACGCGCTTACTTGATAATCAGGAATTTTTCCATCAACATATCCTTTGATGAAAAAAGAAATTTCTTCATCGCTTAATTCGTGCCCATCACGTTTTTTCGTGATTATATCTACCATTCTCATATTAATAACCTCCGAATGTAAAATTTGAAAAGAAAGAATTATTAAACACTAAAATGTTTTATAAATCAATATATTTCAATTATACTTTATTTGATGGATTTTCAAAAGCATTTAAGCAAATATCTTTCAAAGAAAGAAATAGATGAATTAATATCAACCTTCAACGACAAAGAGCATAAAGGTTTAATTTTGAACACAAACAAAATTAGTGATGAAAGATTTATCGAGCTTTTTCCAAATGTTAAGCCGCATCCTATCGTTCCACATTGTTATTTATTTAATCAAGACGAATATCAATTTGGAAAAATGATTTATCACGAACTCGGGTACTATTATATACAAGATCCAAGTGCATCACTTGTGTCATACATTTTAAATCCAACTGAAGATGAAAATGTTTTAGATTTATGTGCCGCTCCTGGTGGAAAGACAGTTCAAGCATCATTACTTATGAACAAAAAAGGTGTTTTATATTCGAATGATATATCTTCATCGAGAGCTCAAATACTTTTATCAAATGTCGAAAGAATGGGTTTAAACAACGTTGTTGTTACTTCATTAGATTATTCAAGAATAAAAGGTCTAGACAACAAATTTGACAAAATAATTTTAGACGCGCCTTGCTCTGGAAGTGGAATGTTTAGAAAAAGCGAAGAAATGAAAAATGATTGGACTTACGAAAAAGTCTTAAAACAAAGCGAAATACAAAAACAGTTAATCTTATTAGCGTATTCATTATTAAAACCAGGTGGAGAAATGGTTTATTCTACTTGTTCATATTCTTATGAGGAAGATGAAGAAGTAGTTTCTTACTTATTAAATAATAGTGACGCAATTATTAAGAACATTATTGAAAATAAAATGTTTTATCGCTCAGATTTAAAAGAATGCATTCATTTATTTCCAAATAAATTTCCTGGCGAAGGACATTTTATTGCTTTAATTAAAAAGCCTGGTGAACTAATTAAGAATAAAGCCACACCTTTTGAATTTAATATAACAAAACAATCCAAAGGAAAATCAAAAATTATCGAGCACTATTCACTCCCAAATAAACCAATTGACATTTTATTAGAAAAGGCGATAAGACCTGGTTTATTTGAGTATTCATTAATTGATAACAAAAAAATATACTCACACCACTATTCACATTTTATTAATAATGTTATTTCTTATCACCTTAATGAAAACCAATTAAAAAAATATATTCACGGTGAGGAATTAGCAATTAACGATGATCAAAAGTATGATTTCGTTTCTTTTGATAATAATATTTTAGGTGTTGTTAAAACAAAAAATAAATCCCTTAGGAACTATTATCCAAAGGGATTAAGAAGGTAATTTTTTATCAGCTCGAACTTCAAACATTCTCCTTTTTTTGCCGAGACCTTTTTGTTTAGAAACTTCAACGATATCAAGCTTCCTAAAGTTATCTACATCTGCGTTTATTTCTTTAGCAATAGAGTCCGCTAAATCGACGCTCTTAATATCTTTATAATCTTCTTGTGTAATTGGTTTGTGTATTTTTACAAACACTGGATATTGTTTTAAATAGTGTTTCGCGGACAATATTCTTTGTGAACCATACAAAGAAATTGGAATAATTGGCACTTTTGCCATATAACCCATTTTAATTGAGCCACCCTTAAACTCTAAGCATGGGGTTTCCGGATTTCTATTTCTAGTCCCTTCAGGGAAAATCATGACATTTGGTCCTGGGTTTGATTTGATAAAATTGACAATTCGCTTAATTTCAGACAATTGATTCATTATGTTATGACGATCGATTGGAACACCATCAAGAACCTTTATTATTGTTCCAATAAATGGCATATCTAAACTCTCTTTTTTTGCAACAAACGAAATAGGCTTTTCGCTTAATGCAATATATATCAAAGGATCAGCTTCAGAAAGATGGTTTGAAAGAAATAATACCTTTCCATCAATATTTTTTAAATATTCTTCTCCTTCAACAATATATTTTACGTGGTATGATTTTAAAACTGAGAGAGTTAATTTTCGCAATCTTGCATACCTTTCTTCGTATGAATATTTTTCAGGATGTTTAGCATATTTTCTAAAATAAAATAAATCATAGAAAATAATTTTAATCCCTGCTGTAAATCCTAAACGAATATAACTAAATATTTTTCTCATACCCTATATTATAAAATCATAAAATTTTATTTCTATAAAAAACTTTATACTAGTTCTATTTCGGTTAAATAATAGTCATAGACATCATTTCTTCTATCATCATTTATTCTAACCAAAACATAATCATCATGTATTTGCACAATTTTACAAATAGTATTCTTTTTAACAAAAACAAAATTATTTTTTACTTTAAAAACTTTATCATTTTTAGTTTTTATTAAATCATTGACATTCATTTATTTAAATTCCTTGAATATTGAAACTTGTTGAGGCGAAATATCAAAATAATTCATTTTTTGAGAAATCTTATCTTTTTTATATTCATTAGGAACAAAGAATTCGAGTTCTTTATTAAATCCTATGTGGTAGCCATTGTTGCTTGGATTAATATAAATATGATAAACATTATTATTAATATCATTTAAAACAATATGAACTAGTCTTTCAAAAGACTCAATTTGGATATTATTATCAAGTATATTCATATCAACTATATGAAATAACTCAATTTCTTTCCTTGCTTTAATATATGAAATAAAAGATGCGACCATGTCATATCTTTTATCAAGCAATGAATAATCGAATTTGTTGTATTTATCCCCTTCATTATATGAATTGTGATGGTTAAATTTGCTCAAACCAATTTCCTGCCCAGCATGAATAAAAGGAATGCCGAAAGATAATGTTAATAATTTGTTAATCTTTTTAACAATTCTTAAAACATCTTCATTTTCAAGACTATTGTTTATCACATCGAAAATAGTTGCGTTGTCATGACATTCAACATAATTGATTGATTGGTTGACATTATTAAATAATTTTGGAAATGTTAGATCAAATGATGAGCCTAAATACGCAAATTTAAATCCATCAACATAGTCCTTATTCCCAAGAAAATATCCCACTTCGTCAAGAAAGGCATTTGAACCTCTACCGCGAACAATATTTCTATATCTGTCGTTAAAAAAAGCAATATTAGGAACTTCAGAAGCGTTTTCGAGTGTGCATAACTTGGAATTGTTCGAAGTGTTAGTAAACATGTTCCAACCTTCCCCATAAAGCATTATATCTGGTTTGATTTCTCTTAATGTTTTATCAACTATTTTCATTGTGTCGATGTCAATAAGACCCATTAAATCGAATCTAAACCCATCAACATGATAGGTATTTAACAAAAATAGCAAAGAGTCTAATATTAATTTTCTAACCATAAATCTTTCACTAGCAAGTTCGTTACCGCAATAGCTATGATCAAGAAAATTATTGTTAATATCTCTTCTAAAATAATAATTAGGAGTAATTTTGTTTAATGAAGAAGTTTTTGCCTCATATATGTGATTGTATACAACATCTAAATTTATTCTTATTCCTCTTTGGTGATACGCTCCAACTAATTTTTTGAATTCAATCATTCTCGAATATGGATCGTTAGGAAACGATGAATAACTTCCCTCTAATGTAAAATAATTTTCAGGATCATATCCCCAGTTATATGTTTTATCTGGATTATTATCATCAATCGTTGCAATATTTAAAACTGGTAATAGTTGCAAATGAGTAATGCCAAGACTAGAAATATATTCAATTCCAGCTTTATTTCCTTTGTTAGTTTTAACACCTTCTTCAAAAAGCCCTAAGAATTTTCCTTTATGAACTATGTTAGTGTGTTCGTCAATACTCATGTCACGAACATTGCATTCATATATAATCGCATCTAAATACGAATTCATTTTTGGAAGATAATTATCATATGTATCAAAATTAAGCTTTTCTAAATTGATTACCGCTGAAAAAACATTATTTGCGCAACCAGAATAGCCATATGGGTCATTTACCATTAAATATTCATTATTGATAAAAATTTTATATTGATATAAAACTCCATCATAATCGCCATGTAATACTAATCGATAAATTCCTTTATTTTCACGGTTCATTTCATAATAGTTATCATTAATGAAAACATAAGCTTTTTTTACCAAAGGAGCAAAAAGTACAAATTCAGTATAATCTTTATTATATAAAGCTCCTAATCTTCCATCATAATTATATATTTCATCAAAACTAGGAAAATCTATCGACATTGAATCGTCCAAATCATACTTATTTCCGTTTGATGTTTTGATGTAGCAAAAATGGCCGATAACTTCGATAAGTTCATTTATTTTGTAATTTAGACAATTACTTGTTTCTGAGATTTTAGTTATTGATATTTCTTTTTCATCCACAAAAAAACTAATATTAGAATTTGAAAGATTTTCCCCAATAATTTCAAATATATCGAAATTTTTTAAAACAACTTTATTAACAACACTATTCATATTTTGCTATTGCAACCGCATAATCCCCATCATGTGCAATAGATAATTCATATTCTTTATCTTTATATGCAATATACGGCGATCCAGAAACGCGATATAATATTTCAATTTCTTTAAAAGGGATTTTCATACCTAATTCGGTCGCTTTCATAAACGCTTCTTTTGCAGCAAATCTACCAGCAAGAAATTCTTCTTTTTTAATTGCTTTATCGTATAAAACTATCTCTTTATTAGATAAAATTGCGTTTTTAAAAGTATCTGGATTATTTATACGTGATATTTTAACTATATCAATGCCGATTCCCATATCAATTGTCTTTGTCAATATATAGCGTTGACGCATCAGATGAAGTTGCTTCGTCACTGCTTTCATTATGAATTAATACTTTAGAACCGCGAGAATCTCCTTCTCTTGTAACATATCCTAAAGCAATTAATTTATTGAATAAACGTCCCGCTTTTGGGAAACCTACGCCGTATGTTCTTTGAATGAATGAAATTGAACAATATTCACGAGACATAATATCGTTTTTAATCTTTTCAAGAAGTTGGTCTTCGCTTGCTTCTTTACTAAATTGTGGATCAACATCAATTGGACCATTGCTAATGGCATCTTCACTATGATCAACCAAATCAAGAAATTGAGGAAAATAATGCGGTTTTCCTTGGCTTCTTAAATACTCACAAACGCGATCAATTTCTTTAACTGTCACAAAACAACCTTGAACACGTGGTTTTGTTGTAGAATCAAGAGGTGGAATAGAAATAATCATATCACCATTTCCAAGTAATTTTTCGGCACCTGATTCATCAAGAATAACGATTGAATCATTGTTTTGTGAAACTTTTAAAGCAACACGGCACGGAAGATTGGCCTTGATTAAACCGTCGATAACATTGACTGTTGGTCTTTGAGTAGCGATAACTAAATGTATTCCTGCAGCACGAGCTTTTTGAGCAATTCGAACAACAGGTTCACGTATTTCTTTGCATGCCTCGTTAAGGTCTGCGTATTCATCAATAAATACAACAATAATTGGTAATGGTTCGAGTCCTTTTTCTTTGGCCATTGCGTTAAATTCACCAGCATCACGAACTCTATTTTCTTGGAATAAAAGATAACGTCTTTCCATTTCATCGACAAGTTTTCTTAATGCAACAAGAGATTCTTTAGGCTCGGAAATATTTGGACATAACAAATGAGGAATTTCATCATAATAATTCATTTCAACTTTTTTAGGGTCAATAAGAAGAATTCTTAATTGATCAGGAGTATTTCTCATAATCAATGAAAGAATTGTTGAATGCATGAAAATTGATTTACCACTTCCTGTGCCACCCGCAACGAGAAGGTGAGGCATTTTTCTAATATCCGCGGATAAAACGTTGCCACAAATATCTTTCCCAAAAGGAATATTCATTGAATATTTTTCGCCTGTAGGCATTTTTTCAATAGCTTCTCTTAAACCAACACTCGTTCTAACTTCGTTAGGAAGTTCGAGCCCAGATGTTGCTTTTCCACGAACAATTTCTTCAAAGCGGAAGCTCGTTCCAGAAAGGTTTATAGCTAAATTTGTCAAAATTTTATTAATTGAAGATACCAATACATTTGGTTTTAATTTAATATCATAACGAGTAACACTCGGTCCTATCGTATGACCAACAACTTCAGCACCGATATTATAATCGACAAAGGTCTGATTAATAATTGCTGTTTTTGCAGCAGTCGATTCCTCGTTTTTATAAACATCTTCATCGTTTTCATGATATTCAAGTAAACTTGAATCAGGAAGGAAAAATAAAGGTTTAACAGTGGCTTTTGGCTGAGGTTCAACTTGTGGTCGTTTTTTAACTACTGTAGGAACAGGCTCTTCTTTTTTTAACTCTTCTTTAATAGATATTTTTTCTTCATTTATTTTTGATGAAATGGCGACATTTTCATTATTTGTTTGTTTCTGTACATCATTATTAGTATTGCTTAAAGAAACATTCTCAAATGAAAAATCATCATTTTGTTCTATAACTTCTTTATTAGCATTTTCGTCATCTATAGAATTATCGACATTATCATTACTAAAAGAAGTATTTGTTTCTTCATTTGTTTCTTCGTTTGTTTCTTGCTTAAAATCCACTTTATCATTTTGATTTGACGATGTTAGTTCATTTGATTGAAAATTGATAAATTGATTATCTTCAACAGGTTGTTGATCAAAATCATTAGAAATAATTTTTCCATCTAAAACAAAACTTGGTTTTTGTAAACCGTGAGTATTATTAAAGTTCCTTATAGTTAAATCTTGCATATAAATATTGTTATTATTTTCTACATGATTATTTGCTTCATCGCTACCATTAAGCGTTTCAACACTTGATTGAAGTGTGCTATAAGCTGTAGATGATTCATCTAAAGATGAATATACGTCTTCTTTAGCGGCTTTTCTTTGCTTATTAGACAAAAGATAATTAAACAATTTTTTTATTTGCCTATTCAAAATAAGCAATATCCCCGCTACAACAAGAACCCAACAAACAATTGTCATACCAATCGGGGTTATTGCGTTATTAAGCGCTCCACAAAGAATATAACCAATATATCCTCCACCTAGATGAATATTACTTAACGATAAACCATATTCATCAATGATTGATTTGCAAACATCAATGCAACTTGGATCTCCAAATTGTAATTTTATAATTTGCTTTTCGTTTTCAAATCCGGAATCAAACATATGAACAACATAATTCTTTTCGTTATAAATAAAATCATGCCCTTCGCTTCCCCAACTCGATGAAAGAATGAGGAAAGCTATAACAATCAATAAAACTCCCCACAGAGAAAGATCAAATCGAATTTTCATCAATTTTTTTCTAAGAATTAAATATAAACCGAACACGAATAGCGTTGGTATTAAAATCCAAAATCCTATAAAACCAAAAGCGCTTAAAATTCCGTTAGAAAGAAAAGATAAAACGCTTTGACTAGAAAATAAAATAACCAAAGCAAGAAGGCAAATGATTGCCCCTAACATCGCTATATTTGTGTCTTTTTTGATAGCAATTCTCTTGTTCATATTTTCTAATCTAAAACTTCAATATGTGGAATAATTAATGGCGATTTAAGAGTGTGTCTTCTAATCGTCTTAAAAACTATATCACAAATATTGTCTTTGATAACATTAAGACTGAAATTATTTTTAAGTCCTTCTTCAAGTGTAACAGTAAACACTTTATTAATCTCTTTTAATAATGCTTCACTTTCTTTAACAAAGATTAATCCACGGGTTTGAATATCAGGTCCAAGAACAATTTTTTTAGCGCTTTTTGAAACACCAGCCGCTAAAATGACAACACCGTCTTCACCCATAATATTTCTTTCAGAAATAAGGCTCGAATCTTCTTGACCAACACGTTTTCCATCGACAAGCAAATCTCCTGATTCAACTTTGCTAGGCAATAAACGAGAGCCTGTTTTTTTCAAATCCAAAATCATGCCATTATCCATAACAAAGACATTCATATGATTTAAACCAATACCCATGTCAACAGCTAAGCGTGCACTATTGAGAAGATTTGTGTATGATGCATTGATAGGCAAAAAATGCTTAGGCGAAAACAATGCAAGCATTGTTTTTAAGTCTTCTTGACTTGGATGCATGCGAATGAATTGCTTTTTATCAAAATAAATAATTTTGCAATTTGTGTGATAAAGTTCGTCTATTGTATTCGTAAGAATTGTTTCATTGGTATTTGATTTTTGAATACCTAAGATGAATGTATCGCTAGGAACAATCTTTAATCTCTTATCTTCACTTTGTCCTTGAGCTAAAAGAGAAATTTTATGATAAATGTTTTGTCCATAGCTAGGAAGAACAACCAAAACATTTTGAGGTGGAATTCTATTTATATCATCTAATGACATAAATGCATTTTTTGGTAATCCAGGATTATATACTTCAGTTATTTTTAAATATTTTTGTTTTGCTCCATCATCGAATGGAAATATTTTTCTTCCTAGTTTATACCCTAATTTAAATATCATTTCAGTGTTATAAAGATCTAAATCATTTAAAACAATAAAAATTCGTCCTTGAGCATCTTTAAACGCTCTTTCAAGTTGAGGGACTATTTTATATGTAGGATTAGAAAATCCTGGACGATCGCTGAAAGAACTATCAAGCATTAAAAGCAATGTGTCTTCCTCTGTAACGCTTGAAAGCATTTTTGAAGATGTTAAATATCCTTTGTCAGAATTATTATCGATGACAAAGTCGTCCATCACAACAACATTTCCTTCAGAAGTCGAGATTGCAACACCGATTGAATGAGCCATATTTGTGCATGTTGGAAAAAATCTAATTCTTCTGCCTGCAATTTCAAAATCAGCACTTGTATCTTTAATTTTATAATCAAAATTTACTTTTAATTTATTCTTTAACAAAAAATATTCAATAAATATTCGAGTGATATCTGTACAATAAATTGGCGCAGGCACAGAGGAATAAATAAAAGGTAAAGCACCAAATGTAGTATCGTGTCCTCTAAGAATAATGTATGCACGAACCTTGTCCTTATTTTCGTACAAATAATCAAATCTCGGAATTAAATAATCTATGCCGTGCATTGTTTTATCAGGATATTTTGCGCCAGCATCAATAACAAAAATATCATCGTTGATTTCAATAACGATCATATTTTTAGCAGTTTCATCTTGTCCACCAAGTGGAATAATTTTAATTTTATCTTGCATATTTCTTCCTACTTTTCTATATCTTTTGTCGCGATAATATCTGCGTTTAAGCCAAATATATTCTTTATAATTACATCTCCAATATGAACAGGAGGTTTAACAATAACTTTGTTTATTTTTTCCATTGCATCAAATATTTTTTCTTTTGGCAAAGGAACACTACTTTTTACTGGAACTCTCTTTTCAAGTGAACCATTAATTTTAACTGTTGTCGTTAACGTTCGTGTCGGATGTGTCAATTCGCTAATTGCGTATTTTGCTCCTCTAGGACAAAAATTGCCAGTTACATTATTGTTGCCATCTATGAATAAATGACAACCTCGTGGACAAACGATGCAAATCATTTCTTTCATGCGTTTTTTTCCTCCACAGAAACAATAATTTCATGACATTCTTTATTAAAAAGCGATTTATCAACATTAATTATTTCCATCTCGCTAGGAATAATCGCATTTTTAAATATCTTTTTAATAATTTTGTCTCCTTCTTTTATATAAATGTTAACGTTTTTAAAAGGTCTAGCCACTCTAAATTTTAATGGTATTTTACTGTTTGCCTCGTCGATATATATTTTTTGAGGGACAACATATGATATTCCATTTTTGCTAATAACGCTGTATTCAAATCCACTGTTATTAAGTTCACCTTTTAAATATTTATATGCTCCGATTGCGGCATCACGTGCTTCACTAACAACATAATCTACCAAGTCATGAACATGAAGTACATTTCCTGCGGCAAATATACCACTTACATCAGTTTGCAAATCTTGATTAACAACAGGTCCTTTAGTTCTAGAATAAGAAATATTTAGATTATTCAGCAAATCAGCATTAGGAATAAGCCCAACTGACAAAAGCAAGGCATCGACATCAATTTCCATTTCAGTTCCATCAATAAAATTGAATTTATCATCAACCTTAGCTAAAACAATTTTTTCAATGTGGTCTTTTCCAATTATTTTTTTAACTGTAGTTGATAAATATAATGGAATATTGAAGTCGTTCAAACATTGCACAATATTTCGGTTTAGACCCGCTGAATAAGGCATTAGTTCAGCAACGCCGAGCACATCGGCTCCTTCAAGCTTCATACGTCTAGCCATTATTAAACCAATATCGCCACTTCCTAAAATAAATACTTTTTTTCCAACTAAATAACCATAAATATTTAAATAAAGTTGAGCTTG
>DNPJ01000092.1 GCA_003501485.1 Bacillota bacterium | reverse complement strand
AAAGACTGACAGTTTGAAAACATACCTTGAGGAATTTCTTTTATAAAATTATTAAATATAATAGAACTTATATTTTTAATACTATTTGAAACATTATTTGAAATTATTCTTGTTTGAATATTTGTTTCAAATGAAGAGCAATTTTCATTTTCTATTGAATAAAGTAAAACATATTTATTATTTTGATTCCCTAAGTATAAGCCATTTTTATAACTAGTAAAATTTAAACTATCGCATTTAGAAAACACTTCATTACCCAAGGAAACTATACTGTTAGGGATACTAACATTGATCAAGTTGGAACAACCATAGAATGCATAATCACCAATTTCAGTTACACTTTCAGGAATATTAATTTCTTTTAAAGATGAACAACCATAAAATGTGTTATATCGAATTGAATCAAGTCTATTTGGAAGGCGCACGCTTTCTAAGGATGTGCATCCTTCGAACGTATTTTCACCTATATAATGTACACTGTCAGGTATATATACGGATTTTAAAGATGAACAACCTGAAAATGTTCCAGTCGCGTATTTGCTAATAAATCTAACTGTATTAGGAATGGTAACAGAAACTAGATTAACGTGATCTTTAAAGCACCCTGAAACTCTTTCAACTGGCAAAGCATTATAATAACTCGGTATTATGGCATTTATAATGTCTTCATCAACATCAACCAAAGAATAGGATAATAGTTCCAAATCTATTTTTCTTTCTAACTGGAATGTATAGCCTTGGTAAGTCTCAATTCGATAATCGCAAATTGTACATTTTCCATCAACAAGATTATGTTTTTCTTTATCTTTTTTTACTTTCTCTAGTCCTTCATCGACGCAACCATGCCAATGTTCAAATTGATCAAATAACCATTCTGTTGAAAAATGAAGTTCATTAAATGACTCACTCAATGAAGAATCGTTCTTGCTAGTTGATTCACTACCGTTTGAATCAAATTGATTATCTGTTGTGTCATCAGTATTGTCGTTATTAATAGAACTAGACGAATTATCATTACAACCAGCAATGCCTATTAAACTTGCCAACATTAAATTAAATAATAATATTTTTCTTTTCATAATCATTACCTCATTTTTAATAATATTTTAGGTCTTATGACAAATCTAAAAATATTGTCAAACAAAATGCGAAAACATTTGTTTAAATTTGTACATTTACTATTTTTAAAATTTTAACGTTAAATTAATTACTCATCAAATAAACTCATCTGAGTAAATGATTCGTCATTCGTTTTTATGTCTTTAGTTGCAAATTCAAAAAGAGAAATAATAGATTCATAATCCTTAACTGCAGAATTAGGAATTCTTATTAATTTAATTCCGTAGTTTTTACATATCTTTTCTTTTTGTCTATCGAGTTTAATAGTTAATTTATTTCCAATATGTTCTCCACCATCAACTTCAAAAACAACGATTGGCGAATATTTTTTATTAAACAAGCCGTGTGAACCATAAATGACGATATCAAATTCTTTTTTACCAAATATTTTTTCATCATCTTCGTGAACCATCTTAATAGCGGTTTTAACAGGAACATTTCGTTCGATTTTAAATTTTGTTCCTCGTCTATTAAAATAAGGTTTTATTGTGTCAAAGAAATCTTTTTCATTCTTAGAATCATTTGAAAAATCAAAAGATATCACTGCATCACTTTTAGGAACAACTACTTCACCGTTATTATAAATATAATCGGATAAAATCTTAATGTCTGTTGTTTCATCCTTGCTTAACATATCGATCGCGTCTTTATCACCAACAAAAACAAATTTATCTTTGGCTCTGGTGACCGCTACATTGATAAGTTCATGATTGTCTTTAAGCCATTCCATTGTTCTCTTTCCAGTTTTTAAAGATAACGCTGAAGACATAATAATGACTGATTTTTCTGATCCTTGAAGAGTGTGAACAGTTCCCGCTTTTATCGAAAAAATATTATTTCTTTGTAAATATTCATTAATAAGCGCTGCTTGATTAACAAAAGGCGTTATTATAGCAACATCTTTATAATCATTATTTTTAAGTAATTTTACTATCTCAATAGCTTCTTCTTTGTATGAATTTCTAGCATCTTTATTGAAAGTATTTTCAACATTTACATACACTAAATCACCTGTTTTATTATTTAACAACTTCAATTGTTTTTCGTAGAATCTTTGATTTACAAAATTAGCAATTTTTTTGCCGCATCTATAATGATAACTTAAAAGAATATTCTTAGAATTGTTATCTTTCCTAAGCATGCATGAAAGAATCGAGTTATGAACGTAATCATATTCATCTTTGATGGAATATTTATTTTTTAAATCATCATTAACGTTTTCTTCAATTACGGTTACAGGTTGAAGTTGATTTGTATCACCAACCAAAAGAAGATTATTTCCACGAACTATTGGGATGAGAGAAGAAGCAATATTGCATTGTCCCGCTTCATCCATAATTACTAAATCAAAGTGACTTTTAGCGGATCCTAATTTATTGCATGACAAATTTGTGCATACCACGCATGGAAAAATATTTAAAAAATTCTTTAAATTATTATCATCCTTAAAGTATTTATTTAATTTAACAACGCCTTCATCGAGATCTTCAATTTTAAGAATATCAATTAAGTCTTTGTATTTTTCACCTAAAAGCTTTTTAAAACGCGCAAGAGAAGAATAATAAATATAATTTTGAAAACTTCTATCGTTTGAAGCGGATATCGCGTATTTTGTTACATCGCTATTATTTACTTCTTTAATGTTTTTTAATCTATCTTCGTAATTTGAAATTTGTTCATTAAGTTTTTCACTAATTTTAGGAATATTCGTTAATGTTTTAATTTTATTAAGAGCATTTATTTTATCGTTCAAATCTGCTCTTTCTTCGTACAAATAAAGCAAATCCTTAATTTCACTAAAAGACTTTAACGATTTATTTTTGCTATTCTCTGTAATGTCTTCACTAAGATTAATTTTCTTTTTTTCGACAATATATTTAACTATTTCTCTTAACTTAATTATCGTGTCTTTCATCTCTTTATTATTTCCGAGACGAATAATTGGGAAAACTATTTTTTCTTTGTCGTTAGTGTAAGGATTTTCTCTAAATAAAGACGAGTTCATTTTATTAACAATATCATTCACTGGATGGTTATTGTTTGAACATATTAAAGTCGTTTTATTATTAACATATGAAGATAAAATAACATTAAATATCGTTTCAGTTTTTCCTGTTCCAGGAGGTCCTTTAACATATGTTACGTGGTTGACTAACGAATTATAAACCACTCGCATTTGATCGATATTTATTTTATTTTTATCAAACACAACAACATTTAAATCCTTTGATATATTGTTTCTAGATTTGTTCCTTCCAAAAAATGCTTTTAATGGAAATGACAGTTTAGAATTAATATCCATAAAATGGATTGCTTCAAATGCCTCATCAACTCCCTTTGAGTAATTTCTTTCTAAAAAGAATATTGTTGGTCTAGTATTAATCTTTTCCCCATTATGAAAATTATCCGCGATTGCTTGAATGTATTCATTTTCATGTTCATCGTAGTTATTCACGAATTCGTCCATATTAATATCTAAATACATGCCAAGAGTTATACGTTTTTCCTCAGTTAATAAAAATGATTTATTAATCGATGTCTTTTTTGACATCATAAGTGTTTTATTTTTAAAATTCAGCGTTAATGTTGAATAAGCGACAACATATTGTTTATCGTTATAGTCGATGGAAAATTTATTAATTGCTAAGACTTGAAAACGATTAATTCTTTCTGCTTCAATTACTTTTTTCTTAAATACCTTATTCAATATTTCTTCAAATTGTTCTTTATCCAATTTGTATTTGCCTTTTTCTTGAAGAGTGTGGATATCAATCCCATCTATCATAACAATATCTTTTAAATAAGGATCATTATCCAATCTATAACAATCCGAAAGATAACTTAGAATATTATTGTCAAAATTGACAACATCTAAAAAATTCTTAAGTTCTTCCTCTTTATCGGCTTTTTTAATTAAAGCATTTGGAGTTTCATAATAACTTTGTTCTAGTATAGAAGCATCTTTAATAGAATCAAAATATATGAACGTTTCTTTATAGTCTTCTTTTAAAACATTCTGACTTTTAAATGGATTAAAAATATCGCATAAAATCTTTCCGTCAAGAATAGAGATATCTTTAATACCAATATAAAAATCTGTTGATTCGCCTTTTTTGTTTATATAAGAGACATTAACCCATTTATTATTAATAATTGCTTGATAAATGGTGTTTTTTATTGATAATTTCATGCTTAATTATTTTAAAGCATTAATATTTTCATAGCAATCATACATATTTTTATAATATTAACCATTTAATATGCGACGTCTTCTAGTATTCGCTATTCTATTTTCCTATTTTATTATTGGATATTTCCAAACTCATGGCGTATATCTTTAATTCCGTTTGCACACGTTTTAGACACATCTTTAAAAGTTAATGTTTTATTTTCAACACTAGAAGGACAATCTTGCTAATTATTCGCTTTTCTTATTTTTTAATGTTCATTCTCTTTTGGCAAATAATTTTCAAACGCAAATCGATAAATATAGAACATTAAGTTCATTGACAAAAAATGCAAAAACTTGCAAAAATTTTCAATATAATAAAAAAATAAAAAATATCGATAAATCATTTAATTTTTTGCTTTTATGTTCAATTATGTTATAATTCAATTGACAAAAAATGCAAAACTTGCAAAAAATGTCAACGAGGTACCAATATGCAAATACAAAGAAATAGTTATTTAAAAGAGTTGATATTAAGAATGAACAATGGCCTTGTAAAAGTAATCACAGGTATAAGAAGATGCGGAAAATCATATCTTTTGAACAACATCTTTTATAATTATCTTTTATCAATCGGTATTAAGGATGAACAAATAATAAAAATATCTCTTGATGATTTAGAAAATCTACCATTATTAGATGCACAAAAACTTAATGAATATATCAAAAGTAAACTTGTTTTGAACAAACAATATTATTTATTTTTAGATGAAATTCAAGAAGTAAAAAATTTTATACCACTACTAAATGGATTAATGAAAATAAGCAATTTAGATATTTATGTCACAGGTTCAAATTCAAAATTTTTATCAAAAGACATTATTACCGAATTTCGCGGAAGAGGCGATCAAATTCACGTTAACCCATTATCATTCAGGGAGTATTTTTATGCTTCAAATAAGGATTTTTATGAAGCATTAGACGAATATCTAACTTATGGTGGTATGCCGTTTATTTTAAGTAGAGAGACGCCTAAAATGAAAATGGAATACTTAATTAATCTTTATAATGAAATTTATCTTAAAGATATAAAAGAACGATACTCAATTAAAAATGATGCCGAATTAAACGAATTATTGGATATAGTTTCTTCATCTGTTGGATCACTAACTAATTCTTCAAAATTAGAAAACACTTTTAAAAGTATCAAAAACGTTTCTATATCAAGAAATACTATTGAATCATATTTAAATATTTTCGAAGAATCATTTTTAATTAATTGTTCACTTAGATACGATGTAAAAGGTAAAAAATATATTGGAACTCCAAAAAAATATTATTTTACAGACCTTGGTTTAAGAAACGCACGTTTACACTTTAGACAAACTGAAAAAAATCACTTAATGGAAAACATGATTTATAACGAACTCAAATACAGAGGATATCTTGTAGATATCGGTGTAGTGACGATTAACGAAAAAAACGAAAGTGGAGCTTATGTTAGAAAGCAAACTGAAGTTGACTTTGTTGTAAATAACGGCGATAAACGATTTTATATACAATCAGCTTATGAAATGCCATCTTTGATTAAAGAAAATCAAGAAACTAGACCCTTGTTAAATATTGGCGATTCATTTAAAAAAATAGTCATTGTTAATGATAATATAAGTCAAAAAATAAACGACCAAGGAATAGTCTTTATTGGTTTGAAAGAATTTTTATTAAATGATAATTTACTTGAACAATAATTAATTAAATAATTGTCCTTCTAATTTAGTTTTCTCTCTTTTAGGAAAACTAGCATCATAGTTTTTAAAATCTTCTGGATCTTTTTCACAAACAAAATAACATTCCGGATCTTTATAGATGCCATTAATATTATCTAAATAGCCTTTTTCTAATTCTTTTACTAATAAATAATCGGCGTCTAAATCGTCGCTATATCTAATACCCTTATTTTTAGCAATTTCAAAACCAGATTTACCATAGAACAAAATATTTCCGGTTATTAATAATGCTTTCGCACCATTCTTTTTAGCTTCATTAACTGCATAATCAAGAAGTATTTTTCCGTATCCTTTTCTTTTGTATTTATTCGCAATACAAATAGGACCAAACGTTAAAACTTCTTTAACTTCTCCATTATTTAAAAGAATGTTACTTTTTGCAAAAACTATTTGTCCAATTATTTCTCCGTTAAGTTCCATTACAAAATCTAAATCTTTGACAAAATCTATATCATCTCTTAACTTATGCAAAACATAATGCTCTTTAGCGCCAGGACAATATACATTCCAAAAAGAATCTCTTACTAAATTTTCGACTTCTCTATAGTCTTTTTCTTCTTCTAAACGAATTACTATTTTATTATTTTTCATATTTATTTATCGCTTTCCATGCAAATTTTATTATTTTCTTTTCTTGCGAAAAGATGTATTCCTAAGCAGGCATTAAATCCAGTTGCCGCAAAGACGGAAAATCTCTCCACTACTCCAAAATAATTTGAAGGAACAATCTTCATTCCTAATGCGCCTACAAGCATCATAGTTAAAGCAATTAAAGCGCATATAGAATAAGAAAGAAAACTTTTATCTTTAAAGCCTGAAATAATGATCAAAACCAAAGACACTATCGAAAGAAGAACTACAATTACAGTCACAATCATATGCATCACATCTTGAAACTGACCTTCATAACCACTACTAGAAAGAGGAAACGCTCTATACCCGATAGCGGAAACATATTCCATCAAAGCAAATAAATATATACCTAATTTAAGTAATTTATTTTTGCTTTTTGAAATACCGATGCACACCACTGTTACACAAGTTACTTCACAAACATTATAAAGTGCTGTTAAGCTATTCCACAAACCAAGTGAAGGTGCATCACTAGCGCTTAAATCGCTCACCGCTTGACTTAGTGAGTCATAGCCTGGATATGCGAGTGGAGAAAATATAACCGCTGCTAAATAAGAAAGAAAACTTAAAATTCCTAATAAACCAAAATATTGTAATAATGACTTTTTCATAATTAACCTCTTCTATGTATGAGTTCAAAAAAAGTATGGACATGATTTTTTAATTTATTCATACATTCATCTTTTTTACTAATATCTCTATCACATATTCCTATTAAAGTGTTGACAGGAGAAACATACATTAACGCTAGAGCATATGGATCAAGATTATTGATTTCTTTTGTCTTTAGAAGATTTTCAAATATCTTTGCGTGATAATTAACCAATCTATCTACATAATGTTTCGTATATAGATTTCCAATTTCTTTAGATGAAAACTGCTCTAAAGTCATCATATGTCTAAATTGAGAGATTTTTTTATTTGTAATTGAATAAATAAAAATTTGTTTTAATTTGCTAAATAAATATTCTTCAGATATGTTTTCAAATTGACCAGCATCTTTATTAGCATCGTGAACATGGATATCGATACTATTAGTATCAATATCATATTGACTATTAATTTCATCCACGAGCGAAATAAAAATATCTTTCTTGCTTGAAAAATGATTATATAAGGACGGACCTTTAATTCCTACTTTTTCAGCAATTTCATCGACACTAGTTGATGAATAACCTTTTATAGAAAATAGTTCTAATGCATTTTCTAATATTTTCTTTCTTGTATCTTCTTTGCTCATAATTGTTTCCTTAACTAACGCTCGTTAGTTTATTACTAAATTTAAAATTAGTCAAGAAAATAATTATCAATTTAAATGATCTCTTTTGACTTCGTTTATATGCTTTTCCATTTGAGATGAATTAGGTATATATTTTATTAATTTGTTTGCTATAGCATTGATTTGTTCAATATTTAATTCGCTATCATTAAGTTCATTGTAAAAATTCTTAAATTCATTAAATGTATATGTATAATTAGATTCAATTTCTCCACTTTCAAAAATCGTTAATATAACAATGCAATAAATGTCATTTCTTCGTAAGATTCTTTCTAATATTCCACAATGTTTATCGTTTTGTAATACTGGATTATTATGGTTTTTTGGCTCTCTAGATGGATCACCATATTCTTGAAGCCAGTATTTGTCTTTATCATTGCCAGTAATACATCCAACCCATGTTTTTATTTCTATACAAAATATTCCTTTTCTAGAAACAATAACCGCATCAATCTCTGTCGTGCGGTTATTTCTTGTTGGCAAAAGAATATTTGTAAAAATATATTCATCTTTTTTTAATAGATGTCTTAATCTTTCATCGATGTTTCTTTCGCCATTAATACCGCTAATCTCATATTCATTGCTAGCTTTCGAAATATCGTTTTGAAAACCGAGATGAATGCCACCTTTTTTTCTGTTCTTGCGTATGCGAGAACGTATGGAAAAAACTATACATATAGCTAATAATCCAAAAAATAATATGACGGCTAAGAGAATTAGAAATACTTTTAACATATATTAATTATATTCTGTCTTTAAACGTTTTATATGAAATTTTTTCATTTTATATTATTGAACGATTCTATTTTCCCACTCAGCTATTTCAATGCCTGCCTTTTTATAATCGGTATTTATAACATGAAGATAATCATCAGAACGTTTTGTTTTTGCAATTTTATTTAACGCTCGATCCTCTTCTTTTAGCATATAACATATATAGATTTTATTAAGTATTTCATCTATTTTTTTATAAACATCATCTTTATCTTTTGATAAATCTATTTCCAGTAATTGTTTCAATATTATTCCAATAGGAACTATATGTTCTTTATGAAAAACTTGTCTAAATCTAAAAAAACTATTTTTATCAGAAACAACAACGTCTTTTTCTTCGCTAGGTGTGCCCGCCGCTCCAACATATATTTTAATATGCACTGGTTCTTCGTTTTTATACTCAATCGGCATTTGATAATAAAAGTCATAAATACATTTTCCAACTTTTAATTTGTTCCAAAGTTCAAGTGCTTTTTTGCTTACGCACTTATGCCCTTTTCTGCTCCATAATTGCCTAACAGTTTGGTTTAATAAGTAAAACGGGCTAGCCACGTTCCCTTCATAATCATCTGGTCCAGACAAAAAACGATCTTTGTCTATTTCGGTTTTTTGACACGCTTTTATTAACGCAATCAAAATATCAAATGAATTAATTTTTTCCATTGTAATCTCCTATCTACTTATAAATACTTAGTCTATCAATTGTCGAAAAACATTTTATCGAATGATATTATTCAATATTCTATATTTGTTTTTCATTTTTGTTATTTATTAAATATCTTTAATATCATATCCGCCCATAGAATTATACTTATTCCAAATCGTTTTTTCGATATCACTACCATAATTTTTAACAAATGTTGAATTTGTTTTTTTAAATAGTTCATTTTTATGAAACAAATTATATTTATTTATTAACAATGTTCGAAAATCTCCCCAAAAAAGCTCTTTTAAACTTTCGTCTTTAAAAGCGTCTTTTTCGCATTTATTTAGAAAATAAATTATTCTTTCTTCAATTAAATTATAATCAGCGTTATTCTCATAAATATCGTAATGAATGTTTGCAATATAATATCCATAATCAATAGTGTTAATGTAAAGACCTATATATAAATCATCACATATTGTCCCATCTTTTTGTGCTTCTTTAATTTTTTTAAACATATTGATATAGTCTTTATTAAATTCATTCTCTTTTTCTTGATCAACCCATTTCATATCTGAAAATATATTAAATTTTGTTTTCATAAAACTCCTTCCTCTCAATCCTTTTAAATAACGTATTTAACTCCACTACACCAAAATCGTTAGGATCTATAAATAATGAAGATCCTTTAAACTCTGAAATATCATTTATATCTAAAAATATTTGTTTGCCATTTTTTAGATAAACGCCACTAACAAAATCAACGATATGTGCATCAAAAGTTTTTTCAATATATTTGATTGGATTTAGTGACTTATCAAAAAAAGTGATTATTTCAGGAATGGTTTTTAATTCGTTATCGATATAGCATTTATTGTTTTCTTTATTAATTGCAATAATGTGCTCGCCATCATCGATATCGCCCTTGAACAACAAATCATCATATTTTTGTAAAACCACAAAACCACTAACTAAATCAAATATATCTATAGAATCATAGAATTCATCGATCGCTACTTCAAAATACAAAATATCATCAATCTTAGTTTTTTCTTTGTGCATATCTCACCTCTTAATAA
>DNPJ01000093.1 GCA_003501485.1 Bacillota bacterium | reverse complement strand
TTACCTTCAAGGATGGAACGATCCATAAATGCACCTGGATCGCCTTCATCACCGTTACAAATGACGTACTTTTCATCATTATTTTGATTTAAAGCAAATTGCCACTTTCTTCCAGTTGGGAAGCCTGCGCCTCCACGACCACGAAGTCCACTTTTTAAGATTTCATCAACAACCTCTTGTTGACTCATCTTTAGAGCGCGCATTAATCCTTTAAATGCGCCTACTCCAAATGCTTCTTCAAGCTTTTCAGGGTTAATCATTGAACACCCATCAAGAGCGATACGAATTTGTTTCTTATAGAAGTTAATATCATCTTGTCTTTCGACTTTTTCATGAGTAACTGGATCTTCATAAAGAAGGTCAGTAATACATTTTCCACCAATGATGTCTTCTTCAATAATGCGCTCGACATCTTTTACTTTAACTGCTCTATAAAGACGGTCTTGTGGAAATATTTTTACAAATGGTCCTTGTGAACAAAAGCCGAAACATCCTACTTTGTTAACAGTGGCAACGTCTTCGAGATTTTTTTCTTTAATGAGTTCTTCAAATTTGGCTAATATTTCATCTGAATGAGAGGAAATACAACCTGTACCACCACAAATAACAATATGTTTTTTGCCATCTTTTCCATTGAATTTTTTATCTAAACAGGAGGCACAATGTTCAATTTTTGCATTTAATTCTGCTTCAGTTTTAATTTTTTCCATTATAATCCTTCCTCCTTAGCTAAATCACGGTATTCTTTGATAATGCCAGCGACTTTGGCTGGATCGACCTTTGGATAAACTTTGCCATTAATTGAAATGGCTGGTGCAATACCGCATGCACCGATACATCTAAGAGCGTCTAAAGTAAATAATCCGTCTTCTGTTGTTTCTCCAGGCTTAATACCTAACAAATCGGAAAATTTATCAATGACGAGTTGTGAACCCTTGACATAACAAGCGGTTCCAAGACAAACACCAATGATGTATTTTCCCTTTGGTGTAAGTGAGAAAAAAGAATAAAAGGTTACAACACCATATATTTCTGCGACAGGAATTCCTGTTAAATCACTAACAAGTTCTTGCACTTCGAGTGGTATGTAACCATATTCTGATTGAATTGCTTCTAAGATCATCATAAGAGGAGTTTTTTCATCTTTAAAACGATCAACAATTTCAGTAATTTGCTTAATAGCATGTTGCTGTAAGTGAGCCATATTATCCTCCGTTATAAAAACTAAAAATATTTTACTAGAAAAAAGGGTAATTTTACAATTACAAATTACTAAAAAATAAACATTTTATCGAATATTTTAATTAGTTATGACTAACTAGCTTAATCTTTTCTACGTTTTATATTAGTGCTATTGAGATAAATAGGATTAATTAGAGGCTTATTATTTTCGTCCACCAAATTTAAGAAATCGACACTAAAGCGAATTAAATAATCAGATTTAATTTTTGATGGCGCTATCGTTGCGGCAACGTTAACATTATCAATTAATTTTGAAAAAACAGATTTAAGCATTTCTGCTTCTTTTAATTTTTCAATCTGTTTTCTAAGGATTTCTACAAAATCATCCAAAGAATAAACTTCATAATAATTATCAATTCCAAGTCGCATAGCAATAATCTCGACTGAACGAACAAAATAATCTAATTCATCCATTTTTTTAGTAATATCTTTGGATAATTCTTTTAAAATGTATTCAGCATTAATACCAAAATTATGAAGAATATAACTCATAAAACCATCAACAGGTTTAACATCCTTAAACGCAAAATAAAAACCTCGATAATCGCCAAAATATTTTTTAGTATCTAGATAACCTAATTTCATATTTTTTTGAATAGTTTCTTGAGAGAAATCCATCATAGAGCCGAGAGATATATAAGGAGCAATATAATGAACATTAGGAAGAGATAAATAAAACATATGTTGAGGTTTTTTATTAAATAATTTCATGTCGACAACATATAATTCATCCGCTCCATAGTCAAAAGCAAGGCGCATTGGCACATTGTCGTTATAAAAACCATCTACATATTTTTTTTCATTTATAGTTTCAACTGGAAAAATAGGAAAACATGCACTCGATGCATGTAGAAACGCTAAATAAGTGTCGTTATCTTTGATTTCATTCATGCATAAATCAACAGGAATATATGATGGTAATTTCGCGGTAGTTATACCAAATTTAATATTAGTGTTTTTACATGCTTCAACATCAAGAGAGTTACGAATATATTGTTTAAAAGGCGTAATATCTGCTCCAACGCCTTCTTTAAGATTAAGATATTGTTTACCCCAATCTTTAATTGCTTTAAAACTATCTGATATAGGATTAGTTAATAATTTAGAATTTAAATTAAACCCATCTACCATAACTTTTGTTGGGGTTATATTACTCCAAAGTTTTTTTAAATTTTGACTTTGTCCTCCAACATAGAAAGCACCATTTAGAGCGCCAATTGACGTACCGGTGACAACTTCAAAATGTATGCCTTTTTCATTAAAAGCTTGGATTGCACCTACTTCATATGCTCCAAGAGCGCCACCACCGGAAAGAACTAATCCATTTATTTTCTTTTTAGATAATTCGTAAGACATTAAAGATTATCCTCCTTCATATCATAAAGAACATTGAAAACATTTAAAATAACGCTTGAACCATCGATGTCTTTTTTATTTCGATCTTCAAGATTACTTGAAACATATTCATAAACTCTTTCTCTAACATTATTTTTAGCAAAATCGAGAAAGATATAATTGGCAAAATTCCATCCGTCAGTCTCACCGACATGGATCATTTCGCTGATTGCGTTTTTAGAAACAGAAAAAATTCTAATTTTATTTGACAAATGCAATGACACATCAACATCCACTACAACGGTCCCTTTTTTAATTTTTTTATAAAAATCTAAAGGTGGATAATATTTTGGATTAGCGTGAAGAATAATTACCATATCTAAATCTTCATCAATAAGAGGAAGAAGAGGATAATTATCGCTTACAGTACCACTTAAATATATAGAATTATCAAATGACTGAAGTCCTATATACATTGGAAAACCTGTTGATAATTTTATCAAAGCCTTTTTATGTGATTCAAAGGCGTTATTCATGCAAAAATAATTAGCTTTAAAGGACTTAAGATTTGTCGCTGAAACATAAGTTTTTATTTCTAAATTAGATCCATCGAAACAATCAAAAATATTTTTTGTTAGCTCTTTGCGATGTTTGTTATTAAACGTAAGAATATTATTAAAACCAAATGTATTATAGACATTAAGAACATTATTAATGCATTTACATCCTGTTGCATAAGCATTTAGTGAACTTAATGAACTACCAGAAACAACGCTTATTCTCTCATAACCAACTTTGTCGATAATTTGTTTTGCAAACGAAAGTTCGGCTGCCGCTTTAACACCACAACCAGCATAAACAATTCCGATTTTATTAATTTGTCCTGCTTCCATATTTTGTTTTCACTTTCGAGGCAACAAAAGCAATAAAAATCAAAACGAAATTAACGAAGAATAAGACATTAAACCCAAACGAAACGTAATTTAATATATTTGACGCAGGAGCATATTCTTCTAAAAATGGAAATATTGCTTCTTGAGGTATACTAAATGGCCCAGAATATTTATTTACCAATGTAAAAGCAAATAAAATAGATGAAAATGTTAAATTTACTAAAACAGCAAATGTTGTAATAAATGGATGCATTTTCTTATTACCGCCTTTAGCAAAAAATAAACAAAGCAGCATTACAATATTTGACAAAATCAAATACGAAGGGAACATAATTCCTACTACAAGTGGCCTTGCATCGACAACATTTTCTATCTTACCAAGTCCAGACATTAGAATGAGCAAACCCAATATAAAGAAATTTATTTTTTCAAAAGAAGAAATAGGTGATGTTTTTTTGCTGATAAATTCTATGACTAACATTGAGCCAAAAGAAACAAAATAAGATAAAACAGTAATTCCGTATTTAAAATTCAAAAACCAGTCTACCAAAACACCGGCAAAAAGAATATTAATTAATATAACGTAAATTAGTGTTTTTGTTTTAACTGAAATATTATCTGTAAAATTGATTTTCGTATCAAAAGGACTTGTTGAACTTTTTGCAATAAAATTACCGCAGTAAGGGCAACGATCAAAATCATTAGAAAGAGTAAATCCACATCTTGAACATTTCATAATTTTGCCTCCTAATAATTTTATATAAATTATATTATCATAAGAATTAAATAATTTTTAGTAATTAATAAAAAAGAGCTCATTCGAGCTCGTTTTGTTAGCCTTTAAGACCCCTAGATTGACGGTCCATATCTTCAACAACAATGTCGAATATTTCGCCAAGAGTTGAACAATATTCAAGAAGTTTCCATGGTTCATTTGTATGGAAATGGATTTTGATAAGTTCCTCATCCCCAACCGCTAATAAGCAATCGCCTTTTAAATTCTTAGTAATGTATTCGTTAATTGCGTCTTCGCTAAGATTTTTACCTTCAATAAGAAGTTGTGTATCATATCTAAATTCAAGCATTTTATTTCTCCTTTTTTATAATTGATATCTTCGCTTTTTCAATAAAATTATTTAGGCGCTCTTTGTTATAATAAGCGCGAGCCTTATTAAAATAATAAAACAACCGCCTTAAAATATCATTTAATTTTTCTTTTTCTTCTTTAGAATAAGATTTTGAAACTTTGAAAAAGTTAGTTACTGTCGAACCAAAATTCTTTATTAAATGAGTTAAAGAATATTGCGTCCCACCAAGAAGTTCAAAAATTGCATTTGTTGCTAATACACGCTCTTCTTTTTTTAAAGAAGATAGCCAATTTGACAAAGCGCGTTCATTAATATATGACTGTTCGGCACGTTCTTTTAAATATATAAAATCTCCAGTTTTTGAATCAATTTTCCATCTAAAAGGATTGTGTTGAAATATGCTTAGTGAATTAGCATCCACTACTCTAGCGTTTTTAGTGTGATTAAGCATAATTCCAACAAGCGAATCACGTGGAACAATTTTAATCAATTTATCTTTAAAAAATAAATATCTATCAGTTTTATAAAGTTCATCATCATAAAAACCAGGCCCATCGAATGAATAAGCGTTAATACACCTATTATTAAGATTTTCGTTCATAGTAAGCGCGGCAAAGAAAGCTAAATTTCCGCCCTTTGAATGGCCTCCAATAATAAAATTATTATCAAAAAATGTTGTAACATTATTTACATAATCAACAGCGGTTTTTTGTGCTGGAATTTCTTTTTGAAAAGACATATTGCAGTCCTCTTTCCAACCGACAAGTGTTAAATCAGTTCCTCTAAAGGAAATATATCTAATTCCATTTGGTAAAATGCATGTCATACCATAGAATTGCTTTTCGCTTTGAAGACAATAATCGTTTTCAACGTAACAAAGACCAATATTTCTAAAGCGAATAGATGATTTTAGCAATGTTAAGAGTTCAACATTTTCATCTGCGACAAATTCGTCCTTTGCAATAGATTTTGATTTTTCAAGAGGAATATCTTTTAAATAAAAAGGGCGAGCATGCGGTTTAGATATTGAAGGCGCTAATTTACAAAAATTAACATAAGAAAGATCTGCTAATATAAGAGCGTCAACATCATTAAAAGGTTTATCAAAAAACGTTTTGTTGCCAAATATTCTTACATAACCATTCAAATCAATAATCATAATAAAGAAGCGAATATCCTTAATATTTGTCTTAAAAGCTTTTTACTTAATGGCGATGAATTGACCATCTCTTTTGTAATCATTCTCGATTCGATTAATATATTATCAAAATCTTTTTTAATGTCCTCGACAACTTTGTTTTTGTAAATAAAACACCCGTTTTCAAAGTGAAGAAATAGCGATCTAAAATCTAAGTTCACTGTACCAATTGTTGCCATATAATCATCCACTAAAAATACTTTTTGGTGAATAAAACCAGGTGTATATTCATATATTTTCACACCGGTATCAATGAGTTCTTTATAATAAGATCTTGTTAAATCAAAAACCATTTTCTTATCAGGGATGTGAGGTGTAACGATAACTACTTCTATTCCGCCTTTTGCGGCATTTTTTAGTGCGTTACAAATTTCTTCATCAAGGATTAAATATGGCGTTGTAATAAAAATGCTTTTCTTAGCTTTGTAAATCAAATTTAAATATACATTTGCGCCGACACTTTCGTATGTATTTGGTCCAGAACCATAAGAAGATACATATCCATCTTGGCGAGAAATTCTTCCCAATTCTTTTTCGTATTTTGATGGAAGAAAATTGCTAAAGTCAGTGATTTCTTTTTCTTCGGTTGAAAATCGAACCCATGTTGATAAAAATAGCGATGTTAAGCCAAATGTTCCATCTCCTTCAAGCATAATAGCGTTATCTTTCCATACCCCAAAACGAATCTTTTCACCTATGTATTCATCTGCGATATTTATGCCGCCTGTGAACGATGTATGTCCGTCGATAACAAGAATTTTTCTATGGTCACGATTATTCATTCTTACATCAACGATTGGTCGTATTTTATTAACTGCATATGATTTAATGCCGTATTTTCGAAGTGTTAAATAATAATTATTAGGTAATGTTGTCAATGAACCAAAGTCATCGTAAAGTACTCTTACATCAAGTCCTTCGTTAGCTTTTCTTTTGAGTATTTCAAGAATTTCATCCCACATTTTTCCTTCAGCAACAATAAAATATTCAAAGAAAATATAGTGTTTGGCGGATTCTAATTTTTCTTTCATTTTAATAAAAGCTTCTTGTCCTGTTGGGAAATATGTAATTTTAGTATTTTGAAAAATACCACTATCGCTATAATCATTTAAATATTTACCAAAATAGTATGCATTAGGATCTTTGTCTTTATCTATTTTATAAAATGCATTACGCGATTGCTTGTTTGCGTTAGCGATTTTAAGCGCTTTACGGGTTGGCTGATATTTTTTTCTGTCCTTTTTTGACAGTTTTTTATCTGAAAACAATAAATAGCAAACCGAACTAAAAATAGGAAGCACAGCAATGAGCAAAAGCCAAGGGACTTTATAAGAATTGCTTCGTTTCGAATAAAACACAATAAGTGCAATTATTATCGCAGCAATACTTAATATGCTTCTTATGTACATAAAGTATTGTTCAGCGAAAATATAGAGTAAAAAAGCACCTACTATTTCAAGCAGCAAAATAACAAATACTATCGTGCGAATTGAAAATATTTTGCTCAATTTGTTTTTCATACATACTTATATTAATTTATTTTTTAAAAAAATATAGTTTTATTTTTATAAATAACACTATCATTCATTATTCAAGCACAGTCACATTAAATGTATAGTAATTTAATAATGTATTGTCTTTTCTATATTTAGCGTACAAATCAATATATGTTGTACCAGATTTCAATCCTTTAATTGATAATGTATAAAAAATGTCATATTTACATTCAATCACATCAGGAATTTGAATATTATAAAAAACACATTCCGGGGTTTCTCCCATAAAAAGGTGCCCCATGTTGAGCGGCAAGGAATCTAGGTTATATGAAATAACATCACCCACATTTAAAGTAACACTTTCTATTATACGAACAGGATGTTTAAGTTGTTTTGCTTTATCTTCACATCCGCCTATTAATAATGTAGGAAGTAATAATAAAATTATTTTTTTATTCATAACTAAGTCCGCTATTTACAACAACAAATTCAAGCGCTACTCCATATCTATCTTCTTCAACACAATGAATATAAATGATTGTTCTACCTGGTTTTACACCTTTTATATAAAAACTTGTCGCACTTTTTTCAACATCTATATATGGCCCTTCATCAAGATTATATTGCAAAAAATAGCTGAAATCATGACTCTTACCAAACATATTTTTATGAACATCAACATCATATTTTTTTACTTCTCCAACTTCTAATTTTTGAGAAGATCTAACCCTAATATACGAACGAACTTCAGTGCAACTAACAAGCAATGGTAAAACTAAAACTAACAATGATATTCTTTTCATAATTCCATCACCACAATTTCAATAGAATAAATTGATTTAACTTCAAGGTATGTATCATCAACAAAATATATATTCAAAAAGAAATCACATGTTGTATCACAAATAACAACAGTTTCAACGCCAGAACCCCTTATCGTAGCCGCATTTAAGGCTTTAACAAATAATAAAGTGTTATCGAACTTTTCTTCATTAAACGTTAATTCTTTGAAAGGCTTAAATTCTTGATTAACCAATATTTCCTTTTTATCTAATTCATATTTTCTCGGCTCATTATTTGCACATGAAGTAATAAAAAATGGAATCAGTAATATAAACGTGATATTTGTTTTCTTGAAAATCATAAAAAACCTTAAATAGTCTATAACCAATTAAACTCTATTGCCGCTATTGGGGACATGATTTGTTTAAATAATTCATTAGCCATCGGAGCATCTTTAGTTCTGATTCTATGTTGAGCTTTATTTATAATATGGGTTACACCACAATTAAAACATAGTTCAAAATTACATAAATCATTGTTATTAGTTGCATTAAAATTAACCAAAGATGTAGAAAAAGTAAACAATAGTATGAATTCCCTTATCATTTATTTATACAAAATCGATATAAATTATACAATTGTAAAAAAGAAATGAAAATCTTGCCAATATAAATCATTTTTCTTATAAAATAAATGTATGAGAAGTTTTGTAAAAATTATATTAGGAATTAAATTCATTGTAGGTGTTTTATATTTTTTTGGCGCTTCTATATACTCGATATACTTTTTTATAGACGCTAATAATGTTGCTGCAAAAGCATCATTAGAAGTAAGCCAAATTTATATTCTTGCGTGGTTTTTGCTCATAAGTGCATTAATCCTTTTAGTAGGTGCTTTTATCGCTTTCTATACAAGAAATAAATTAAATGACGCATATAAAAAGAAAGAATTAATACTTTCAATAGTTTTATTATATTTATCATTTGGTTTTATAAGTGGTTCTCTTATACTTTTTACACCAAGTGAAAAAATATTATCAAAACATCCTTATTTTGAATAAAAAATAAAAAAATCTCACTAATTGTGAGAATCTTTTTATAAATGGTGGCCCAGGCCGGGGATGATCCGGCGACACACGGATTTTCAGTCCGTTGCTCTACCAGCTGAGCTACCGGGCCAAGTGGCGGATCATAGGGGGATCGAACCCCTGATCTTCTCCGTGACAGGGAGACATGTTAGCCGCTACACCAATGATCCAATAAATGCGACGCATATTATTATCACTGAACTTAAGAAAAAATGCAAGATATAAAATGCG
>DNPJ01000090.1 GCA_003501485.1 Bacillota bacterium | reverse complement strand
ATTTATATGATTAGTTTTGTTCCATATTATTTTCTTTTTGTTTCAAAACTTAAAGGGGAAATGATACCTGATTTAATTGAAGGAAATGTCGTTTATTTAATGACAATTATAACATTGGTTGTAGTTTATATTGTTTCAATGTTCGCTCAATCAACATCTGATTTTGTCGGATACATATCATCAAGATTATATGCGATGATTGCGTGTATGTTTTTGCTAATTCTTCATTACAATACTTATTATCGAAAAAAACTTCAAAACCAAAATGCAATGTTAGAGCAAATTGTTCATAATGAGAATGAAAAATTCAAACAATCAAAAAAGAACATGGAATTAATTAATATGCGCATTCACGATTTAAAACATCAAGTGGAAGGACTAAAGGAATACGCTAAAAGTAAACAAGAAATAAGCGCTCTTGAATCGCTTGAAAAAGAACTTCAAATTTATGATAAAAGCATCGAAACCGGAAACGCAACTATTGATTTCATTCTTGCTGAAAAATCACTATATTGCAAAGAACATAATATACGTTTTTCTTCATTGATTGATGGGGAGAAACTGTCGTTTATGAATAGCGCAGATATATACTCTCTTTTTGAAAACGGACTAGATAATGCGATTGAAGCGGTTCTCAAAGCAAATGAAGAAGATAGAACAATTACTATTAATGTTGTTGCAAAGAATTCATTTTTAATTATTCATATAGAAAACTTTTGTAATGAAGAAGTTGAATTTATTAATGGTTTACCGATGACTAAGAAAGACAAGTCATTCCATGGTTATGGAACTAGATCCATTGAAAGAGTTGTCAAAAAATATGGTGGATCTTTAACATTCAGATTTAAGAATAATATATTTTCATTAAATGCTGTTTTCCCATTAGATGTAACTTCTAATGATAAAAAAGACTAGATACGACATTTGAAAATCTATTTACGACAAAAACAAGACAAGAAATATATCTAAACATATAATGTAAGCGCTAACTTTATAGCAAGTCGCTTATTTTTATTCATTTGTAAACAAATAAGACGACGGAAAGGGAAAGATGAACAAAAAAATTGCAAATGCGATTGTGTTCGGCGTAACGACAGCTGCTTTAGTAGCGGGTTTAATCGTTGGCAATTCATTGGTCAAAAAATATGAGAACGAAATTAACTCGTATTTAAATGCACCAATTGTCGATGAAAGTGCGCTTGAACTAAGCTCAACTAATGGGCAAGAGTTATCAAAAAAACTCATGCAAGAAGGTGCTATTCTTCTTCAAAATGATGGCACTTTACCACTTAGCCGTTCTGAAACAAACAAAGTTAATGTTTTTGGATGGAGAAGTGTTGATTGGGTCTATGGATCGGATGGTAGAAACGCATCTGGTAGAGTAGCCCCAGAAGATGGCGATTACAACAAAAATATCGATTTAGTAAAAGCACTTCAAAACTACGGCATTGAAACAAATTCACGTTTATATGATATGTATCGTGCTTATAGTAAACCAATGTGGGAGCTTGTTGATACAAGAAACACCTTTATTGGTGAAATGACTCCTCTTAAAGAGCCAGATATTAATGACTTAAGTGGTGGCGAAGAGAAAAATGGTTACTACACTAATGATTTATTATCATATTGTAAAGAATACTCTGATACTGCTTTTGTTGTTATTGGAAGAATGGCTGGCGAAGGTATGAACTGTAGCCCAACTGGCCAAGTTAAAGAAGGCAATGTAAATACTGACGATTATACAAGACATTATCTTGAAATTAGCACTGAAGAAGAAGCAATGCTTCGTTACTGTGGCGAAAACTTCAAAAATGTTATTGTGTTTATTAATTCAGCAAATCCATTTGAAATGGGATTTATGAAAACAATTCCTGGTCTTGATGCAGCAATGTATGTTGGATTTACAGGAACAAGAGCCGCGAGTGCTCTTCCAAAACTTATTTATGGTGAAGTTTCTCCATCCGGAAGAACAGTTGATACATTCCCATATGATATGTTTACAAATCCAGCCAATATTTATTTAGGCGGTCAACAATATCTTGATAGCAATATTTCTTATACTGACGCTATTGAAAATGTTTATTTAGGATATAAATGGTATGAAACAGCCGACAATGAACATTATTGGGATAGCGTAAATAATGATTATGGCACCGGTTATGATGGAGTTGTTTATGCTCCATTTGGTTATGGACTTAGCTATAACGATTATTCATGGAATGTAACAAAAATTGAGGTAAATAGAAAGGGTGAAGAAAATCCTATCGCTTATACCGAAAACATGTCGTTCCTTGATACAGATAAGATTGAATTTACTGTTGCTGTTACAAATAATGGTACTGTTCCAGGACAAGATGTCGTTGAAATATACGCTATTGCTCCATATTATGGACATACAAATGAACAAGCGATTGAAAAACCATATGTTAATCTTGCAGGATTTGGAAAAACAAACATTCTTGAACCAAATAGCACTGAAGAAATCAAAATCACTGTTGATCCATATGATTTTGCTTCATATGATTGCTACGATAGAAATAGCAATGGTTTTAAAGGTTATGAATTAGAACATGGCCAATATACGCTTTCATTACGCACATCATCTCACAGCGTTAAAAAGGTCACTTTTGACTCAAACGAAGTTAATGGTGATTTCGCATTTAAAGTTGATAGTGATATTAAAATTGAAAATGATCCAGTTACAGAAAAACCAGTTAAAAATCTTTTCACAGGTGAAGATGCAATTGATATGACTCCAATTGACGCAACCGAAAAAGATGGTTCATTTGATCCAGGAATTAATTGGTTATCAAGAAAAAGTTTTACAAGTCTTGAAGATTTAAATACTTCTTATAAAGCAAGAAGAAACATTACTCCTTCAGCAAAACAAAGCACAAATAGCGCAGAAAGAATTAAAGCATGGGATAATGCCACAGGTGTTGATGAATTTGGTGATCCAATTCCAACTGAAAATCCAACATGGAACGCTAATAACGGATTAAAAGTTGCTGAAAATGGCGTTATTAACGATCTTGGTAAAAAATTAGGCGCAGACTATGATGCAGAAGAATGGAATGCTGTTCTTGACCAACTCTCAATTGAAGAAGTTGTAAGCATGATTGGCGGTTATTATGGTTCAAAACCATTGAATTCGATTGGCAAACCAGCTCTTACTGATGTTGATGGGCCTTCACAAATTAAGTCATTCGTTGCTGCACCTAGAGGAACTGGTTATCCAACCATGACTACAATTGCTGCAACATGGAATACAAAACTTTTATATGAATTTGGCAAATCATTCGGTGATGATATGAAGAGCCTTGGCGTTATGGGAGACTGGGGATTTGCTATGGACTGCCATAGAACAGCATTCTTTGGAAGAAACCATGAATCACCATCAGAAGATATGATGCTTGCTGGCACTTTAATGGCACAAGCTGTCCGTGGTCTTGGAACAAGAGGAAGATATAACATGATGAAGCACTTCGCTCTTTATGGCTACGGCGGAACCAATATTTGGATGACTGAACAAGGTTTAAGAGAAAACTTCCTCAAATCATTCCGTAAGGTTGTCCTTGATGGCGGTTGTTTAGGTGTTATGACAACATATCAAGGTGTTGGTGCAGAACATTCTGAAACAACACAAGCCCTTCTCCGCGGTGTTCTTCGCAAAGAATGGGATTTCAAGGGTGCTATTACAACTGACTATATTGGTACTAATTCATATTGCGATACATTGCTTCGTTGCGGTGGTGACTTTGGAATGGGTGTTAAACTCGGTACAGTTGATGGCGTTAAATACGACTACAATTCAACTCCAAGAGTTCAACATGCTCTTCGCGATGTTGCACATCACGTCACATATATGTGGCTACGTGCAAACCATTATAAAGAACAATATGAGCTCAATCCAAGTGATGATGATAAATTCATTAGCTCGGTTTCAATTGATTCATGGTGCTGGTGGAAACCAGTTGTATTAACACTCAATATTACAATTGGAACATTATTAACAATGTGGGGCGGAATGGTTTTGATTAGCTTCATTGTTAAAGAAGATAAAGATGGTAATTTAGTATTCGCTTTTGGTAAAAATCGCAAAAAAGATGAAAAAAATGGCGAAAAGGAGACTAAATAACATGAAAATTACACGTAAAATGATTAATATTGCTCTAGCTTCCGCTGCAGGACTTGTCGTCGTGGTTAGTGCTGCTAGCGCAATTGGTGGCTCTTATGCAAGTTATAAAAAATATTATGATGATCTCCAAAGCGAAAGAAGCTATCAAGAATATTTAAATAGTTTACCTTTAGAATTCTTAGGAATTACTGCTCAAGTAAAAGATGGTGTTAGATTCTTCTCTAACGGAAGAGCAAATCCAAAACCTAGTGATTTCCTTGTAAAAGCACAATTCACTGAGAAAGGAAAAGAATCCGAATCCATTGTTCAACCAGCTGATTTTCAAGTTTCTGTTCCTGAAGATTTTGCTCAAAACGGTGGAAAAGTAACAGTTAGTTATACATATACTTATGAAAATAAGGAAAAAGGAGATTCAACAGATGGTGAGTCTTCAGAAGAAACACCAACTGAGCCAGTAACAGTAACAAAAACTGCTGAAGTTGATATTTCATTAACAGCTGTTAAAATTGATCATCTCGTTATGGAAGAACAACCATATCGCATCTATTATGCTGATGATATGAAGTTCTCTTTAGAAGGCGCTAAATTTAAAGCCGTTTACAACGACGAAAGTGAAAAAGATGTTGATTTAAAAGCTATTTCTGTTGAAAATGATGGCGCACTTCAAGAAGGTCAAACAAACACTAAAATTAGTTATAAAGATGGCGAAGATGAAGTAACATTTGATGTTCCTGTCACAGTTGTTAAAAAAGCTGATTATTCGGATGGCAATATAATAAGTATTGCTCAAGACGGTGAAGTTTCTTTGAAAGAAGGTGAGCCTCTTACATCAGCAAAATTAAATATTCGTGCACATTATGCGAATGGAAATAGATTAATTGTTAATCCAAACGAATACGATGTTGAAGCCAATTTAACAAGTGCTTCATTCATGAAAAATTGCATTTTAACAATTAAGATGAAAAATTCATCATTATTTACATCGGCTCCTGTAAAAGTGTCAAATATTTGTGACGCAAATACATTTAGTCATGAAGGTGGCGTAAAGAAAGATGTTGATGCTTATGTTGAAAATAGCAAGGAAACAACTAAGCTTTCTCTAGTTGAAAATGTTAAGAGCATTTCTTTCAGCCTTGATGTTTCTTATATTTCAAAAACTAAATTTAAAATTTTGTTAGCGAATTTAGGCGCAGAAGATATTTCTCTTGGCAAGAACGTTTCATTATTTATCAATGGGCATGAAAATCCTCTTGATGATGCAACTATTCTTCCTGCTACGAATGGAACATATAGTTTGCTTGATCTAGATTTACCTGATTTAGTTCTAAAAGAAGGTAAGAACGACATTAAATTTGTTATTAAAAACGATAAAGCCAATATCGCTATTGCGCAAGTTGAGGCATATAACGTTTATGAAGGAAAGATTTATTCTTCATTAGATGAATATATGGGTGTTGTTGCGAAAAATAACGACACATTTGATGCAGATTTATCTCAAACTGTCGGATGGGATGATGATTCAAAACCTAATCCATATTGCCATGGTTTAACAACTGATGGACAATACATTTACGGAACTACAACAAGCTGGAGCAGCGAAAAGCGTCGCATTAAAGTCATGAAAATTGATCCAGCTACACAAAAAATAGTTGCTACATCAAACCCGACTGGTGCCGATTATTTTGAAAGCAATACTGGCATTACATATTACGATGGAAAACTAGTTTTATTCCATTCTGATGGTGGCCAATCTTATATTGATGTTAATAATTTTACCAATGGTGCAAGCTTTATTGATTGCGCCGACGGCGAAGAAATTCTTAACTTTGAAGGTTTAGAAGACGCATCAATTAGAGATGTTTACTATAATCCTAATTACGAAACATTCGCAGTTTTGGTTGATAAAACAATTACAGTCTTTGGAAAAGACATGAAGAAAATTGTTTCATTTAATCCAAAAATCACAGGCAATTACGGAAATATTGCAAGAATGAGTGGCACATCACAATATATTCTTGTGAACTATTCTAAAGATGGTGTGAATAGACCAACAATTGCGGTATATGATTATTCTGGTAATCGCATTGGACAATATCAAATTCCAAACTCAATTGATGATATGGGTGGCAAAGAAAACATTTACGTTCCAGAGAAAATGAACACTCAAGGTATTACTTATCTTAACGGCGTATTCTATTTCTCAATTCTTCGTTTCAGCCAAAAGTCCGATAATGGCAAGTTGGGCGATTCATTCATAATCATGTCTGCTAAACTTAAGACTATAAAAGAAAATGTTGAATCAAAATATACTGTTGGTGAATATGTTGATGCTTGTGCTGATACATATAGCCCAAAAACTAGTTCAACACCTGTCACAGGAACTCTAGGTCAAGTTAATACCGGCGGCTACCAAATGGGCTTAGCTACGGATGGCAAATACATTTATGCATCAAAGAGTGTTTATGGAAATTATACAACAAATATCACAAAAATTGATCCAGAAACATGGGAAGTAGTTGAACAATCAGCCAACTTTGAAACGTTGTTACCGAAAGGTGAAAATGGAAAATATGTTTCTGATGATAATTCTCAATTGTTTATAAAAGATGACAAAATTTATACAATTATTTATCCTGATGATGACAATTGTAGAGTTGTTTCTATACCACTTTCTAGCTTTGGTGGTGCAACTCCAACTGAAGATACTCTTCCATTCGAAGGAAAAACTAGTAAGAGAGTTAGATCTATCTACTATAGTGAGGTTACTTCTCAATATGCAGTTATAGACGATAGTAAGTCACTTTATTTCTTCGATGAAGATGGAAATTTGGTTAAAGACGCGATAGCATTGAAACGCTCTGGTAGTATGGCTGCTGCTTCTATTACCGGTGATAGCAAATACGTTTATGTTTCATATCGTGCAACAAACCAATCCACATTACCTGTAGAAATATATACTTTAGGTGGGGATTATGTTGGCTTATCTCAAACAAGCGGAATTAAGTTAGACAAATATAATTTCAATATTCAATCAATTCTTTCGTTTAATAATGAACTTTATGCCGGTACTTGTACATGGGAAGGTTCTGGTGGTACCTATATTTGGAAAATTAGTACCGATTCAAATGTATTCCCTACTTCTAAATTAGATAGAATTGAAGTTGTTTGTGATACAAAACGATTCATTGTTGGTGATTCAATTCGTAACCATCTTAAAGTTGTTGCTTATTATGAAGATGGTACTAAAGAAACAATTACTGATTATTCGCTAGACAAAGAAATGCTCACGAGTACAAGCGAAACATCGTTTACTGTTTCTTATAAGCGTGGAAATATTACTAAAACATTTGATGTAACTGGACTTACTGTTACTAGTGCTTCATTGTTAGGTGATATTTATAGCAAGGACAAAACTATTTCATTGAATTTTACATCCACTTCTATTAATTCATCTATTAAGCAATATATGATGGGCGGTGTATATCATGATGGATATATGTATCTCGCATCAAGTGTTGGTGGCAGTCATACTCCAACTTATATTACTAAAGTTGATCCATCAAATAATTATAATGTTGTTGCAACCAAAACTATTGTAAATGGCGGTTATGGTGGTGACGGATCACAATTGTTTGTTAAAGGCAATGAATTATATTATGTTACTGGACCAGAACAAAAGAGTGAAATGTGGAAAATTGATTTAACCAATGACTTCATGGCTTCTGATAAAGAATTTACAAAAGTTGATAATTTATTCGAAGGTGCTAGATCAATTCAATTTAATGAGCATAACAATAAATATGCAGCATTAATTGGTGGCAAAGTAAAAACATACGATGAAGCCGGAAACGAACTTCTTACATTTGAAAAAGCTCCTACCGCAAGTGGATATGGCGCCTCATCAATTTTTGTTGATGATGAATATATTTATGTAAGCTTTAAGGTAAATGCTCAAAAGCAAGTTCCAATTAGCATTTATCGTTGGGATGGAACATTTGTTGGCCAAATGAAAATAGATGTTCCAACCGATTTAGCAGACACTAGCTACAATGTTCAAACAGTATTTATTAAAGGCAACAAGTTATACGCAGTCGTGTGTACTTGGGGCAAGATTGGCCGTATACTCTTAGAAACACAGTACGCTTAATTAAATGCCAAAATAAGGTCCTCCTTTATTGGAGGACTTTTTTTAAAAAGATCCTTAAATTCTATTATGGATTCTAAGAACTAGATCAAAAATTTCGATCCAGTTTTCTTTATTTCTATTAATATATAAAATTCTATTTCTTAATCTTTCAAAATTACCTAATACATAGCTGAGATCAACCAATATTTGAATATTGTTATTGTATAGTTTTTGGTGCACAAAATTATGAATCAAAAATAAATAAAATCATTTTTATAAAAGCCATTATAAAAGTATTATTATGTTCGATAATTTGTGAATTAATTATTGTTTTTTAGATCTTGAAAAACATTAAAAAGCTGGTATTCTGTTTACATGAAAGATTTCTTTTTAACAAATTATTCTAATGAACGTTTTATAGATCACTTAAAAGAGTTGTTTAATGATTGTGATTCGTTTTCACTTACTGTTAGTTTTATCAAAGAAGCAGGTTTGGTTCTTATTAAAGATTCAATTGAAAATGCTTTAGAAAGAGGCGTTGAAGGAAGAATTATAACTTCGACTTATCAAAACTTTACTGATATTCAATCTTTAAGAACCTTTAGATTATGGATGGATAAATATCCAAACTTTTCTTGTCATATTGATTATGATTCTTTTGAAGATAATGGTTTTCACACAAAAGGGTATATTTTCGAATTCAAAGACCATTACGAATTATTAGTGGGATCAACAAATATAACCAGATTTGCTTTACTTAAGAATATCGAATGGAACGTCTCTCTTTTTAGAGATAAAGAAGATCCTATTATTAACGAAACATTAAACGAATTTAATTATCTTTGGGATAATACATTTGTTTTAACAGAAGAAATTATAAAGAAATATACAATTCAAATAGATTACGCTATCGAAAGATGGGATATGGACTTTGTTACTGATTATAAAAACAAACAAATCTCTCCTAATTTGATGCAAAGAAAGGCATTGAAAGAATTAATTAGATACCGTGATATGGGTATTAATAAAGCTCTTATTATTGCGGCAACTGCTTCTGGTAAAACCTTTTTAGCGGCTTTTGACGCAAGAAACTTTGATGCAAAACGATTACTGTTTATCGTTCATAGAGATACCATTTTAGAGGATGCAAAAAAGACATTTAGCAAGGTCTTTATGATGAAAAAGAGTTATGGTTTATTTACTGGAAACAAAAAACAATTAGATGCAGATTTTATCTTTGCGACCAATACGATGATGGCCACACATTTAGATTATTTTGATCCAGAGGAATTTGATTATATAGTTTTTGATGAATGTCATCACATTACTGCATCTACTTACAAAAAAATATTTAATTATTTTAAACCTAAATTTCTTTTAGGTCTTACCGCAACGCCTGAAAGAATGGATAACGAAGATGTTTTTAGCATGTTTGATAAAAATGTGCCGTATGAATTAAGATTAAGAGACGCAATTCTCAACGATCTTGTTGTTCCTTTTAAATATTACGGAATTAGAGATTTTAATGTTGATTATTCTGATAAGGATAAATCATTATTTTTGAAGCAATATTTTGATAATAATCACTGTCAGTTTATTGCTGAACAAATTGAAAAATATCGACCAAAAGGAAAGTTAAAAGCAATTGCGTTTTGCAGAAGCATTGAACACGCTAACGCGATGTCTAAGGCGATGAGTGATATAGGTTATTGTGTCACCTCATTAACAGGGAAAAACAAAACAGGTGAAAGACTTAAAGCATATAGTGATCTACAAGATGATAATAATCCGTTAGAAATTATCTTTACAGTTGATATTCTTAATGAAGGGATTGATGTTCCTGCAATTAATATGGTTCTTTTCTTAAGACCAACAGAATCACAAACTATATTTATCCAACAATTAGGAAGAGGTTTAAGAAAATACGAAGGCAAAGAATATCTAACTGTTCTTGATTTTATTGGCAATAGCTATGATAGATCTGTTCAAGTTGCGTTTGCGATTGGAACAATATCTTCAATTTCTTCTTATGATAAACCAACGCTAATGGATGCAGTACGAAGTGATTTTAAATCTATTAATTTGCCTGGTGTTGAAATACATATTGATGAATATTCTAAAGATGAAATCCTTAAATATATCGAAGCAACAAATTTCAATAAATTTTCATATCTAAAACAGGATTATTACAATTTTAAGAAATATTTGCATATTGATGATGGTTATCCATTGCATATTGATTATTTGAATAATGATTGTGCACCAGATTTGATTAGATTTATGAAGTCTAAGTGCAAAGGTAAAAAGAATTTTTCTTATTACACATTTTTGAAAAACATTGATGAAGATATTCCTTTGTTTAACGATGATGAAATAAAGATATTAGATATTTTGTCTGATAATGTTCCTTTAACAAGAAGAGAAGAATTTTTAATTGTTAAGTCTATTATTAACGATGAACAAAACATAAATTCTTTAGTAGGAAAGTATAAGAGATTAACTACAAATTCTATTAAAACAGCGATTGATAATTTACTTGCTAAAAAAGTAATTAAAGTTAATAACGATACATACGCCTTAAATACCGTTAATTCTTTAAGCGATGAATTTAAAGCATTTTTAGAAGATTTATTAGATTACGGATTAGAGAGATACGATGTAGAATTTGGTGATTTTGAAGGAAAGTTCAAACTATATGCGAATTATCAAAAAGATAAAGTAATGTTAGAAATCGATGGCAGACAATATGCCTATATGCAAGGAACTAAATACGATGTCATAAATGGTGTCACATATGTATTTGTGGGCTTAAAAAAAGATAAATTAGTAAAAGGAAATTTTGAATATAAAGATAAATTTATATCACCTTCAAAATTTCAATGGGAATCTGTTAATAATACTCTTCTAAACAATAGTGAAGGCAAAAAGCTTCTTAACACAAAAGTGGTGCATTTATTTGTAAGAAAAGTTGATGATGAAGACGGCATTGTTCTTCCGTTTACATATTTTGGAACAGGAAAGTTTACTAATTGCCGAATTAGTCAAAATAACAATACTCCGACATTGCTTTTTGATATTGAATTAGATCATGATGTTCCTGAAGAATATCGATTTGATTTTCAAATCCCAGAAGAAATTACGAATTAATATAATTAATTAGATCTTTTAAAATCAATTTATCTGCAGGTAAAAAGTCGATTTTATTTAAATCATTTAAATCGACAAATTTTGCTGCTTCATGTTCTAGCAAAGTTAAATGGTTATCTTTTAATTCACATATAAAATTATGCATTATTAAATGAAAAGCAGGATATGTATACTCGACGGTGTTTAAAAGCGAAATAACTTTAATGTCAGCATCAAGTTCTTCCTTAATTTCTCTAATAATACATTCCTGTAATGTTTCGCCTTTTTCTATTTTTCCGCCAGGAAATTCCCATTTGTCTTTGAAATCTCCATAACCTCTTTGTGTTACGAATATTTTATTGTCCTTAATTATTATCGCGGAGCATACTTCAATGTTTTTCATATTTTTTATTTTATCCTTTTTTAGTAAGAAAATAACTTATTTTAATTTAATGAATAATTTTAATTTGTTTTTACTATTTGAATTATAGGTGTTAAATATGAAAAAGCGCTTGTTGATATCAAATGAAGAAATAAAAGAATTGGTTAATAATATTGATGAACAATTAGTTCAATTTATTAAAGATGGTAAATATAAAGATGTTTTATTGTTGATGGGTAACATTTCAAAGTATTCTTTGACAAATCAACTTTATATTTTTTCACAGTTTAATAATGCAAGAACGCTTAAAGGTATAAAAGAATGGAATGCCCTTAAAAGAAGTATTAAAAAGGGTGAAAAAGCTATCAAGGTTTTAGCGCCGATTAAAAAAACTTTTATTAGAGAAAAAGAAGAAAACGGAAATATTATTAAAGAAAAAATAAAGAACGTAATTGGCTATAAGCATTCATACGTGTTTGATATATCTCAAACAGAGGGAGATGATATACAAACATTTGAAATGGATAAGAATATCTCACTAGATAACAAGGACCAAATTATTCAATGTTTAATTTCTTTCATCAATAAAAAAGGATATCAAGTTAGTTACGCTAATAAAGCATTTTTAGGAGAAGGCTGTTATGGGCAATGTAGATATAAAGAAAAAAGAATTTATATTCTTGATAACATGTCTAATTTAGAAGAAATATCAACGTTGATTCATGAATGTGCTCACGCGTTGGCGCACTCTCCATACAAAGAAGGGTTTGAAGGATTATTAATAACTCCAACAAGAGACATAAAAGAAGTTGAAGCAGAATCGATAGCGTGTATTGTTTGTTCTTATTTGGGATATGATACAAAAGAATACAACTTTTCCTACATTCTTTCGTGGGCTAATGGAGATATAAAGAAATTTAGAAGTAATATTGAAGTTATTTCTTTTTGCGCAAAGGAAATAATTTCTTGTTTATCAAACTAAACATCAAAATATTTATTCAACAATGTGATATGAAAGTTTTGTTAAATCCTTTGATATAGTTTTTTCATCAATTTCAAGATTTTTAGCGTACGCAAAATAAATTGTGCTCGCAAAAGCTCCTGCATAAAATGTACTAGTAATTTTACTATTAATTTTTTTAGTTAAAAACTTTCCATATTTGCTTTCAAGCTTTGAAAAAATATCTTGGATAAAAATATCGAGATTATAAAAAAGAATATGTGATGTATCATTTTTGATTATTTGATTAAATGGTAGGTTAGTTGTATAAAAGAAATGCACAATCGTTTCAACACATTTCTTGAAACTAAAAAGTTTAGTTGCGAAAAATGTTTTTTCAAGAATTGGCTTTGTTTCTTTTATTAAACTATCTTCATATCTAGAAAATAGAAAAACTAATAATTCATTTTTATCATTAAAGTTATTATAAAAAGTATTTTTTGATATCAAAGCTTTATCTGTTATATCTTTTATTGAAATATCGTTAAAGCTTCTTTCTTTTAGCAAGTCTTCAAGTGCATTTGCTAAGTCTCTTTTTGTGCGTATTATACGCGCATCCTCTTTATTTATTAATTCATTTATTTCCATAGTATTTCTTCCCTTATAAGCATTAAAAATAATTTTATTACAAAAGTATTGAAATTGGAAGAGGGTAGTAATAATATAACAACGGTAGAGATATTGGTCAAAAGTTCAATAACTACTAGAAAGGGCAATAACATGGAATACGAAATTGAAATTAAAAACTTAACGAAAGACTATGGTCAAGGCCGAGGCGTATTTGATGTTTCATTTAAAATTGCAAAAGGCGAATGTTTTGGATTTCTTGGGCCAAATGGCGCTGGTAAATCCACAACAATAAGACATCTTATGGGTTTTTCAATTCCTGATAGTGGTGAAACATTTATAAGAGGGAATAATTCGTTAAAAAATAGAGAAATTATTATGCAAGGTGTTTCTTATATACCTGGAGAAGTTGCTCTTCCCTTAAACCTCAAAGGAAAAGAAGTTATTAAAGAACAAATGGATCTTAAAGGATTAACCGATACAACTTTATTAAATTATTTGATTAAATATTTCGAATATGACCCAAATCTATATTGCAAAGAAATGTCTCTTGGAATGAAGCGCAAGACCGCTATTATATGCGCTTTTATGTCTGATCCAGAAATAATCATAATGGATGAGCCTTCTAGTGGTCTTGATCCTGAGATGCAAGAGAGATTTATCGAACTCGTCAAAGAAGAAAAAAGAAGAGGAAAAACAATTCTTCTTTCTTCTCACATCTTCGCGGAAGTTGATGCTTGTTGCGATAAAATCGCTGTCATTAAAGACGGGAAAATTGTTTCAAATTTTGTCGCTAATGACTTAAAGCATAAAAGTGTAAAGGAATATAGACCTATATATAAAGACAAAAGAGAAAAAGATTTAGCGAAGAAAAAAATGGAAAAACTCCATTTTAAAATATCGGATTGTGATAACGATAGTTTCTTTGTCTTTGTTGATGAGAAAGATACTAATAAGTTTATAAAAGAGATTAGTACAATCCCATTTATAGATTTAGAAGAAAAGAAAGAAACACTAGAAGATTATTTTATGTCTTTCTATAAAGAAGACAAAACTTATGGAGGGATTAAGAAATGAACGACAAGAAAAGTGTGATATTGATAAAAGATGTTACAAAAGATTATGGGTCTAATAGAGGCAACTTCAATATCAATCTAGATATTAAAGAAGGTGAAACGCTTGGAATAGTCGGAGAGAATGGCGCTGGTAAAACCACTCTTATAAGACAAATCATGGGATTTATTAAATCTGATAATGGAAATATCAAAATTTATAATTACGATGCTTATAAAGATTCAGCATTAACAAAACTATACATTGGATATATTCCAGGAGAAATAAACTTTCCTGATGTAAAAACTGGTTCATTGTTCTTACATAATTATGGAATGTCACTAGGCATGAAGGAGAATGACTTTGAATACGCGAACGAATTAATATCACGTATGCAACTCGATATAAGAGCCTATCCGAAAAGAATGAGCAAAGGTATGAAACAAAAAACCGCGATTGTGTCGGCCATCATGCTTAAAGCACCAATTCTTATAATGGATGAACCTTCTATTGGTCTTGATCCTCTCATGAGAGAAGAACTTCTAAAACTGATTTTAGAACAAAAAGAAAGAGGAGCAACGATGCTCATCTCTTCAAACACAATTGAAGAGCTTGAAAGAGTGTGTGACAAAGTTGCTTATATGTCAAACGGAAGAATTATTGATGTTGCAGTGGTTAGCGATATCAAAAATAGAAAAGAGAGAGATTACAAAATCGAATTTGAAAATAAATCAGACTATCAAAAATTTATCAAAAACCGCAAAGACATAATTCGCAAACAAGAAGAATATAATCAACTCACAATTAGAATCAATAAGAACAATATCGATGAATTATTCAAAGAATTGACTAAATATAAAGTCAAATTTATTTCGGAAATTAAATACAATTTGACAACTTACTTCGCTGAAAGAAGAAAAGCTCTAACAAAGGAGGATAAATGATCATGAAAAAGAAAATTGTTCAAGAAGAAAATATTATTGATACCAATGATGATGTTATAGCTATGCCACCTGTTATTTCTTCACCTTCAAACAAAAAAGAAAGAAGAAAAAACCATTTATTTTCAAAAGCTTTATTTAAAGAATCGCTTCATTCAAATAGATTAGGCTTAACGATTGTTTCATTGGGAAACGCTTTGATAATGGTTGTAATTATAATTATTCTTTCAACGCTTCATATTAATTCAACTTCGGCTGCTTTAAGTGATTTATTTTCAAATGCTGATTATGAAAATACGGTTAAAAGTGGTGCTATATCATTATATTCTGGATACAGTAATACTTCAGAAGCGTACGAGACTTTTCTTTCGTCTGATGATACAGTTAGATTGTTATTTAAAACTGAGGTTGAAAAAGTTGAAGATGAAACACTTAATACATCAATTGAAGCAGCAAAAAAAGTATATGATGCTACTTATGATGTAACTCCGGGTGATGTTTCCACAAAAGAAAGTGTTGCTAAGAGCGCAACAATGGAAATAGCAAATAAAACTCTTGATGCTTTAACAAATTATACTGACGAAGAAAAAAGAGTTGGAAAAATGATTGTTTCCACATATTTTGATATTTATTCAAAGGATAAAACCAAAACAACAAAAGATATTTTAAAAGTCGCTATTCCTAGTGCTTTTTCAAATGAAATTATTAGCACATATAAAATAAGTGATTCTGAAAAAATAGAAAAAATTTCTTATTTATTAAACGACGCTGTGATTCGTGTTTATGATAATAGTGAAAATATTGAGAATGTAAAAATCGATTCTTCATTAAAATTGCTCCCTTTTTTAGCGGATACAACAACAAATCAATTTGTAGCTAAGATGTGTGATGAATTATTAGCGAAATATGATCTAAATAAGGACGAATATATTACAAATGATTCAATTAGATCTGGTAGTGTGTCATCTTCATGCCAAGCATATGTTATCGAAACACTTGAAAAATATGCTTATTATCAATATCTTCCTAACTTTACAGTCGAATATAAAACAAATGATCTTGGCTATCCTGTTCGTTTAGTTGGAACAGGAACATACGCTCCAAACGGAAATGAAATTAAAGAAGAGGTAGCGGTTACTGTATACAATCCTGATGTCTATGTTAAAGAAAAAGAAAAAATGGGAAAGACATCAAATATGCTTCAAAAAATGCATAAGGATATTCTGACCGGAGAGTCTTATAGCGAAGAAGAGATATATAAAGCCAAAGAGGAAGCAAAAGAAAATATTCTTACTATTTCCTCAAAACTAGATAGTTTTATGAAAATATATCTAAAACGTATCGACAACAAAAATGAATATTTCGATGGAACTAATATTGATAAAGAAGCGATTGCGGATCTTGCTGTTAAAGAGGTAACAAATATGGCAAAAGCCACTCTTATCCAAACATATAATAGTAAGAATGATATAAAAATCTCCTCGATTGAGGAAATTACTGTCGAGAATTCTTCCATGAGTGGAAAAGAAATGATGACGCTTGTTAAAGGTTATGCCGCAAGTGGAATATCTTCTTTTGAAACATATTCATCTGATTATATAAATGAAGGATATTCGCTTGAAGAAGCTAATTTACTCGCCACAAACAAAGGTAGCCAAGGTGTAATGGCTCAACTTCCTACAAGTGTTGATGAATCACTTCAAGAAATGGGTGATATGAATACATATGGAATTATTGTTGGCGTTGTTTCATTTGGTATAGCTGCATTATTAATTCCACTTGTTTATACAATTTTGTTGTCAAAAAATCTTGTGTCTGAAAAAGTGGAAACAGGATCTCTTGCATTTACACTTTCAACTCCTACAACAAGGACTTCATTTATATTTACTCAAGCATGTTATTTAATTTTCTCAGAAGCAATTATGGCATTAACGCTTCTTTTGTTTAGCATTTTGACAAGAGAGATTGGCATATTAGCGGGCTCGACAGATTTAGAAAGTTCTCTTCCAATCTTGGACTTATGTTTATACGCATTAGGAAATTTTATGGTTTCCTTAGCTATAAGTGGCATAAATTTCTTAACATCATGTCATTTTAATAAAACAAGTCAATCCATTGGCGTTGGTGGTGGTATAGCTATATTCTTCTTTATTTGTTCAATATTAGGATTATTCGCCACGAAAGCAATTCCAGGGACAATTAGAATTACTATGATGTCGTTATTTAATTACTTAACTATTAATTCGCTGTTTGACGCTCTTTCAGTTATGAGTGGTGACTATTTTACATATTGGTTTAAACTAATGTTCTTGCTTATAATAGCTATTGTCACATATTTCATTGGAGCATTAGACTTTAAGAAAAAAGACTTGCCGTTATAATTTAGGCTCTTTGAATTCTATTGTGTTCGTTAAAATTATGCATCCACAGCAGAATTCAAATAACCATTCTTTTTTAGTTACATGAATATTAAGTGTGAAGTAAGAGTGTAGTAAAACTTCACAGTTACTTCACTGTCAACTTCATTAAGTGTGAAGTAAGTAAATATTTTGATGTAACTTTCAATAAAAATTATAAATTTTTGATTTATTAAATGAAATGTTGTGTCTATATAAAAGCAAAGAGAGTATTTTTTATTAAAAATAATTTAATTGTTGAATTGCTATAAATGTAGTTTTATGGCGGTCAAAAATGTAGGTATTTAGCGGTTTCCTACATCTCCTTCTTCATCATAAAGTAATTTACCCTTAATTCGATATGATTGGCCGGTTATCTTGATAATATAGGAATGATGAACAAGACGGTCAATAATCGCATTAGCAAGTGTGTAATCTCCAAACACATCTCCCCATTTGCTTAAAGGCTGATTAGTAGTTAAGATAATTGGTCTTTTTTCATATCTAGCAGCGACAAGTTGAAAGAATCCGTTTGCGACATCTCTATCAATAGGCAAATAACCTATCTCATCAATAATAAGAACTCTATATTTGGAATAATGTTTAACAATTGATTCAATTCTTCCTTCAGCAGCGGCTTTCTTGAATTTTTCCATTAAAGTATTAAAGTGAATAAAATATGTGGAATATCTTTTGCTCGATGCTTCCATTCCTATTGATGTAGCTAAGTGAGTTTTGCCAACTCCGGAAGAACCAATAAAAAGAATATTTTCATTTTGTTCAACAAACCTCAAAGACAACAAATCTAGTATTTGGTTTTTATTAATTGATGGTTGATATGAGAAATCAAAATCATCGATTGTTTTGTGAAATGGAAAATGAGAAATAGTTAGATTAATTTGACGAGCCCTTTCTTCTCTAAATGTAATTTCTTCATCAGTTAACTCTTTCAATATATCAGTCGCGGATTTATCGTTAATTACTGCAGAATCCATGTAATTTGGGAGCATTTCCCTCATTTTTGTTAGTTTTAATTGATCTAAATTATTTAGTAATTGTATGTAAGTAGACATATCTTTCTCCTAATTAAATTTGTCATAAAGTTCAAGCTGCTTTTTAGCAAAATCTTCTATTTCTTCATCTTGCTTAAATCTCATTGCATCTGACTTAAGAATTGAAATCATGTGATCTTTTTGATAATTGAATTTTCTTTTGCTTAACTTATGAGCGGCGATTATTTCATTGTTATAAACAATCTTTAGTTCTGAGTCACTTACTTCTAAAATAACATTTTTTCCTATATACTTTGGGTTGAGGGAATATTTGTTATTCATGTAAGTAACCATACTTTCCTTAGTAACGATTCTTGCAATTGGTTTAGTGAAGTAATTGTTAATAAGTTCTTGGTTAGGAAGTGGTGATAAATATTCTTTTTCTTTTTCTAATAACTTTAGTGGCTTTTCATTTGTCGCGTAGCTCTTGTCATTATTAATATTAGACATCACTTCTTTAACTATTTCTTCCAGTTCTTCTAAAGTATCAAATTCATTGTTATATGGTTCCAGTCGAGACATAAGCTTAGAAAGAGCTTCTACTTTGCCTTTTGTTTGAGGTCTAAATGCTCTACAACTCCATACCTCAAATCCCATATCTTTAGAGAATTGATAGAATGTTTCATTAATAACTGCATTCTGATAATTTGTTTTAGATTGATCAACAACAGTTTTCATATTATCGAAGATTATTTCTTTTGGAACACCTCCGAAATATCTAAATCCATTTATCATTGCCATCATTAATGTGTCTTGGTTTCTATTTATTGTTAGTTCGATATATTTTGTTCGAGAATATCCAAGAAGCATTAGGAATATATTTATTTCAAATATTTCCCCTTGCCGGTTTATAAGTTTCATTCTTTCTTTCCAATCGACTTGAGCTTGTAAACCAGGGTTAGTCTCAAATCTTATCGTGGCTTTTTGAGACTCTTCTACTTTAATTGATCTAACGTAATCTCTAAGAATTGTATATTTACCATCATATCCTTTTCTTTTAATAAAATGATATATAGAACTCCCTGTACAACCTAGATTAACTTTATCTTCAATTATTGATTTAAATGGATCTAGTTTGGATGGTTTCATTATTTTCCTTATTGGAATAACGTCTTGTTCGAAGTAGCGTTTAACAGTTCTATAATCGCAATTCCACCGTCTAGCTATTTCAGAATAGTTTGGCTTGATACCTTCGTTTTTCATGATTTTTATCCTTTCATATATGTCTTTTCTCATTAACTTACCTCCATATAGAAGGAAGTTTACCAAAAGAAAAGAATAGTGTCGTAGAAAACCAACATTTTCAATCGCCTTTTTTCTACAAAAATATTCTGCCAAATACACAAGTTGAAGAAGTAAATATATTTTTTACCAATTAAGGGAAAATATGTTTCACCAATATTGGTTAATCGTCGTTAAACAAGTTCTCCTTTCCTTTNNAATTTAATTGTTGAATTGCTATAGCAAATCCAATAATAGTGTATATAGTGGCACAAATATAATAATAACTATATCGATGTTAAAAGAAAATACAACTATGCAACTCCGATAGACAAAATTGAATGATTAACGGATAAA
>DNPJ01000048.1 GCA_003501485.1 Bacillota bacterium | reverse complement strand
TTGGTGATAATTTTTGGCAATTATTTATAAAGTTTGTTCCACTTTCGGGAGTGAAAGGTTGGAATATTATTTCATTGATTCTTTCATACTCTTTAATATACACGTGTTATTTCTTTATCTTTATTAAATTGATTAAGAAAAACGATGTTATTAATTTAAATAATACAATTGTCACATTGACTTCTTTAATTGCAGTTATAGTTGTAAATATTTTATCGATGTATGCTCAACAATTGAATGATGATATAGGTTTTGTATCGACAAAATTTTATGCCATGATTGCTTGCTTTTTCATATTGGCTGTTCAATACAATATTTTCCATGCGCGTAAATTGAGTAATGAAAAAGAACTATTAGAACAAACATTAAATTTTCAAAATGAAAAATTTGAAAATAGTAAAGAAACGATGGAATTGATTAATATTAAATGCCATGATTTAAAGCACGCGATTGAATCTTTAAAAGAAACATCTTTGACGCCGAGTCAAATTAAAAGATTGGATGAATTATCGACCACAATTGACATTTATGACTCAAAAATTAAAACTGATAATCCTGTCTTAGATATGGTTCTTTCGGAAAAAATACTTACGTGTAAACAAAATAATATTAGGTTAGTGCCAATTATTGATGGGAAACTTTTGTCCTTTATGGAAAATAGTGATGTATATTCTCTTTTTGAAAACGCGCTCGATAATGCGATTAAAACTTTAAAGCAAGAAGATGACAGTTATCGTTCTATTTTTATAAATGTTATAAAGAAAAATAATGCAATATTGGTAAAGATTGAAAATTATTGTAGCCAAAAAGTTAATTTTGACGAAGAAGGGTTCCCAAAGACAAAGGAAGATAATAGATTCCACGGTTATGGTACAAAATCAATTGAATACATTGCTAAAAAATATAATGGAAAAGCATTGTTTGATTATAAAAACAATGTGTTCAGTCTAACAATTTGTTTTTTCAATTAGTTTATTTTTCTAACCAATTATGACATTTTATAGTCAAGTTATGACATTTTTTCATTGTAAAATTGTTATTATGCGAAAATGTAAACGCTCACATGGTGCATGAGCGCTGATTTTGTATCTTTAAAATTAAAAGAAGGGAAAAATAAGCATACTCGCACCAATATGTTTATTAATATTTATGAAGAGGAAGAACAAATTATTAACGCTATCGTTATTATTTGCTAATTCGCTTGTTTGTTTAGCGGGCTGCGGAGAAGACTATAGCGGGGAATGGTATGGAGTAGGTATTGATGTTAGTCTTGGCTCTAGAACCGATTTCCTAGTTGGTGAAATTGTTGATCCTTCCATGTTTAGCTATTCTGCCTATGATGAAGGCGAAGAAGTTACAGTTAATCCGGAAGATGTAACAGTGGAGCCAAAAAGGTCGTTAACTCTTAACGATAAGAAATTAACATTCAAATGGAGAAAATATACTACTACATTAGATATTAATGTCTCCGATAAGTTAATTAGTGAATGCGCAAATTTGGAGAATGGCGCATTCAAATATGAAGAACCAGTTCATGATGCAGTGACATCAGATGGTTCTATTGATACTAGAAAAGCGAAAATTGATGGTGCAAAAGACGAAAACGGAAATGCATTCTCATATTTAGAAGAAGTATCTTATGGTTCTAATTTTTCTTATTCTTTTAACACAGAAAATGAGGGCGATGAATTATATGTTTATGCTTCTGTTGCGTCAAATAATTATATTTGGGGAAGTGTTTCTGAGAAATATAAATCAAATATCTGTGGAACAAATCCTGTACCTTTATCTGAAGTAGTAACGTTATCAAATAACGGCACTATTTATGAAACAAAGAAAACAGCCGATATTCCATCAACCATAATTACAGAAGATGATATGGATGAACACAATGACGAATATAGCGGTGCTTGGTTTACAGTTCTAAATTTGGCAACAAAGAATTTTAAAAGGCGTTGGATTGGAAAAATTTCATTAGAAAAAGGTATAAATAATATTAAGCTTGATTTTAACAAAAAAGAAGTAGGCGGTGGTTCGTTTGCATACCGCAATTTAGCATGTGGAAACTGGAACAACATCGAACTCCGTTATGTTAAGAAAGGCGAAGATATCAAAACAGGAACCTTAAAATTATCTTCGTATCCAAAACAAGAGTACATAGTTGGCGAAAAGTTTAGCCTTGATGGCGCTTATTTATATATAGAAAACGAAGCCGGTTTAACAAATGAAATTGATATGTCTAAGGTTGAAATTTCAAACGTCAATCCTCTTTCGCCTGCAGATAAGACAATTGATTTGATTTATGAAGGTTCAAAAATTACATTACCAATTACAGTCACTAGCAAAATCATAAGCGATTTTAGAAGCGATGATTCACCTATTAAATATATTGAACCTATACATGACCGCGATAGCTCAAACAATGTCGTTGATGATACGACAAAAATTGATACTAGAGCAGCAAAAAAGAGTTCAACATTAAAATCTGAACCATTCTTAGAAAATGTATCTGCTTATGGTAAATTTAAGTATTCTTATCAATCGAGTAAGTCTTACGGGAAATTTGATATCTATGCTTCTGTAGCGTCAAACGGTCCTATTTATGGAGATATTTCTAAAGTTTGGCCAGGTGCAAAAAACGGATTTACGGGATCTAAAGGTATTGATTTTACAAAAATTCTAACTTTGAAAAACAATGAAAAGGAATTCCCAATTAACGAAAATGCTGTTATTCCAGAAACTCTTTTAACATCAGATATGGATTTAGCAAGCATTAAACAGGAAGAAAATATTAAAACTTCTGCTTGGGCAGCATGCACATATTTCGCTTTAAATAACTTTAAACGAATTCATTTAGGCACAGTCGATATTGTTGAAGGCAACAATGAGATTGAAATTAATGTTGGATATCAACCTGGTGGATTTGGTTATGTTAGTTCGATGTGTGGTAACTGGAAAGATATTGAATTTATCTATATTGACGAATCTACAAGCAAAACTCCAACATCCATACAAGCTGTAACATCTCCAAAAACTGAATATAAACTCGGAGAAACATTTACTCTTGATGGCGCTAAATTTAATGCTTTCAATAGTGATGGTGTAGATTTAGGAACAATTGATAATGATCAAATTGAAATTCTAAATGGAGGAAAATTATTTGAAAGCAAAACAATAAATCTTAAATATAAGGACGTAAATTTCTCAATTGATGTTAAAGTTGAAAGCAAAGTAACACAAGAATATACATCTCTTGATGTTAATAGCCAAAGTATCAAATATATTGAAATGAGTACTGATACTAATAAAAAAGCCAATATTGTAGGAAAATATATGGAAAAAGTATCAAAAGATTCTTATTTTGAATATGAAATTGATAGTGACAAAGAAAGAACAGTATCCATCTATGCTGAAGTAGCAACTAATGCGTATCTTAATAAAACTGATGAAGGTTATAAAGATTATGACACAGGAATTGAAGGTTTTACTCAAAACTATATCGGTTCATATGACTTAGACTTATCCAAAGTTGTAAAAATGACCAATAGTGTTAATGATGCAGAACCTGTTGAATATAAGGTTAATGAAGATGCCATTGCCTATGGACATGTCATTAATGCAGCTGATGACGCTGAAGCCGCTAAAACACGATTTACAGATAAAAACGGAAAATTAAATCAATGGGGCATGGCTGATGAACTTTGCACAAGAAACTTTAGAAATATCAAATTAGGTGAAGTAAAACTAAGTGCTGGCAAGAATGTTATTCGTTTAACAATGCAAGGTTATTTAAAGAAAAATTCATTTGCATTTGAAGGATATGCTTGCGGTAACTGGAAGAGCATTACCATCGAAATGAATTAGGAGATTTAAAATGAGTAAAAAAGAAAAGAAATTAATGTCGACTAAAAAATGCGCTTCAATATTTATCCCTATTAGTGCATTTGCATTAGCAATTGCGATCGCAGTTCCAATTTTCTCAAATATTTTTAGTCCGACACTTAATACAGTTTTCGGAAGTGGTGAATTAGTCACTGAAGAAAACAAAGACATCGATACAGACTATTATAAAAAGAAATCTGATTTAGAAGCTCTTGAAGAAAGTGTTAATTTAACCGCTAAAATTGCTGAAGAAGGTATAGTTTTATTAAAAAACAATAACTGTTTGCCTTTAAGCGAGGGCGAAGTTATTTCACCATTTGGTTATAGTTTCTATCGAAGTGGATTCACAGGTGGATCTAGCAGTTGGAATGGAGCAAAACTTGAAACAAAATCAATGGTTCAATCAATTGGAGAACATTTTGCAATTAACGAAGATATTGCAAAATTAACTCGCAATACTGGTGCCGTCTTAGCTAAATCAGAAGATGGAACATCTCCTGATGATGCTGCTACAGTAAATAATGGCCACACATATTTATGGACGCTTCCATTCGATCAATATCTTGGAAACGAAGAATATGCCCATAACACAATTGGCATTATGGCTGTTTCTCGTTCTGGCGGTGAAGGCGCCGACTTTAAAATGGATGCCTATAAAGATGGACAAAAACATTCGCTACAATTAACCGGTCAAGAACTTAAAACACTTAAATGGATGAGAGCGAATTGCAAAAAGACTATTCTTCTTAATACAGGCGTTAATATTATTGAAATCAACGATGAAGTTAATGATTTATGTGATGCAATATTGTATATGCCACATCCAGGAAGTGCAGGAGCGGGAGTATTTGGTGATATTTTAAGTGGAAAAGTCAATCCAAGTGGCCACGCTGTTGATACATGGACAAAAGATTTCTTAAAGATGCCTGTTAGTGAAAACTTTGGCTTCTCAGGAACAAATTCATATAAGACCGGAAATCCGTACATGGTATATACAAATGTAAAACAATTAAACGGAACATCAGATGGTACATTTGTCCAATATGAAGAAGGTATATATGTTGGTTATAGATATTATGAAACAGCATTCAAAGAAGGAAAAATTGACTATGATTCAGAAGTCGCATTTCCATTCGGCCATGGTTTAAGTTATACAACATTTGACCAAAAGATTGTTGGCCAAGAAATTGATGGAAACAAACTAACATTATCTGTCAAAGTAACAAACACTGGCGAAGTAGCTGGAAAAGATGCTGTTCAGATCTATTATGAAGCACCATATACAGATTTTGATAAAAATAACGGCATTGAAAAATCATCTAAAAATTTAATTACATTTGATAAAACTGATACGATTGAGAAAGGCGAAAGCCAAACTCTTAATTTAACATTTAATATCGATGAAATGTCATCTTATTTCTACAAAAGAGATAATGGTGATGGAACTAAAGGGTGCTATTTCCTTGAAAAGGGTGACTATGTAATTCATTTAGGTCAAAATGCTCATGAAGATTTTGATACATGGACATATTCTAATGCTAGCGATATCTTCTATGATAATAACAATCCAAGACAAAGCGAAAAAGATGGACAAGCAAAACTCGATGTTGATGGAAATCCAACAAACAAAGCAAAAAATGATGGTGACTTTGTTGCAGCTACAAATATGTTTCAATCTAGTAGTGATTTTATGAACGAAGATGGAATTACTAATCTTTCAAGAAAAGATTTTAGCGGAACTTATCCAACAACACCAACAGAGGCTGATAGAACATTAAAAGATGTTTATAAACAAGAATTTGATTCTTATAAATCAAGCGTTATGGATGTACGTGAACACCCAGTTCTCGGCAATCAAAAAGGATCAAAAGTGCGTGACACAAGACCATTTAAGATTGAACAAAAAGGATTGGTGTTATCTAGTTATCGTGGCGTTGATTATGACGACCCTTCATGGGATGATTTACTCAATCAAATTTCATTCAAAGATTCGAACAATCTAAAACAAATCGGTAAACTATTAGCTTATGGTGCTTATAATACTGGCGCACTTGATGTTATTAATAAGATTTCGACCGAAGATTTCGATGGTCCAGATGGATTCTCAACTTTCGGTAGTAAGAAAGATTGGAGATGGTGTAACTATTCATCTCAAACTATTACAGCATGTACTTTCAATCCTCGCTTAGCCTATCAAAGAGGCAAAACAATGGGACAAGAAGGTTTATCCAATAATGTTCAAGGCTTATATGCCCCAGGATTGAACTTACATAGATCTCCTTTTGGTGGAAGAAACGGTGAATATATTTCAGAAGATCCTGTAATTACAGGCATTATTGGCGCCAACATCATGTCTGGTGCCGCTGATGGTGGAATCTATACATACATGAAGCACTTTGCTCTTAATGAACAAGAATCAAATAGACAACAAATGGTCATGACTTGGGCAACAGAGCAAACTATTCGTGAATTATATTTACGACCATACGAAATTTGTACAAAAACTGCACGTCAAAAATTAAATTATTACAATACTGACACAAAGAAAAACGAAGTCAAAGTCATTCGTGCTTGCAACGCTGCAATGACAGGATTTAACTGTATTGGACCTGTTATGTGTTCTCAAAACTGGTATTTAAATACTGGTGTATTAAGAAATGAATGGGGATTCGAAGGAATGGTCATCACCGATTATGGTCCAAAAGTAGAAATGGATCAAATGGTTAGAAGTGGTAACGACTTTTATTTGACAGCTTTTTCTGGAATAAAAGGACAATCCATGACTGATGTCTTTAAAGATAGTTCATCTATTACAGCCCTTCATTCGATTAGAAAAGCAGTTAAGAATATATGTTACACATTAGTTAATTCAGGAACATATAACGGCATTGCTCCAAATGCAAAATCATATAGAAAAATTGCAACTTGGGAAATTTGGATTAATTATGTCTTAACAATTTCAATGTATGCAATATCTGCAGGACTTATTGCATTAGTTGTTGTGAATTATCTTAAAAATCGTAAAAAAGAGCAACTAGCTGTTGTGGCAGCAAATTCTATTGAACCAACATCTACAAGTGGATTAGAAGACGAAGAACATAGCGCATTTGATTTCATTAGAAAGCCATTCAGCGAAAAGATAAATGATGCAGATGATGAGATTAAAGATTATTACAATACTCTCAAAAATCTTATATTGTCATATGGCCTAACTTCTCGTATGACAACAAGTTGTGAAACATTTAAATTTAATAAGCACGATCTAGTGAAAATTAGTTTAGTTGGTAAGACATTGCGTGTTTATTTGGCATTGAATCCAAAAGATTATAATGGTTCAACAATTAGCGTTAAGGATGTATCAGATAAGAAAATATATCAAAATACTCCAACGCTAATTAAGATTAAATCCCAGTTAGCATTCAAACGTGCTCAGATGTTAATTGCTGATTTAATGCAAAGTAAACAAATTAAAAAAATAAACTAATACTTTGGTAATATTTTGCTAGGTAATGGTGGCGTATCGCAATGATACGTCACCTTTTTAAATAGGAGTTTATTTGAAGACAGCTACAAAAAAATCGTAAAAAATATTAAACTGTTTTTGGAGATTAATTGTCTATTTTGGTGAAATATTTTAAAAATTATTTTTACTTTATCGATAGTTAGTTAAAAAGGTCAAAAAGTTTATAAGTTTACTTTTACAAATTTCAATTATTCTTGTCTAGAAACGGATAATTCAAATTTTCATAACGATTTGTTTTTATGATCAATCTTTTTTACATTATCTTCTTTCTTGTAAAGAAAGATGACTAGAATTAATAGGTACATTTTTAACCACGAACCCAATTGAGTTTTCAACTAAAACATTTGCCATTAATTCAAATCGTTTTTCAGATGTCTTTTCTTTTTTGTTCTTACTGATGTGTTCAAGTTTAAATTTAAATGAATATTTTAAAGAAAAAG
>DNPJ01000074.1:12145-14036 GCA_003501485.1 Bacillota bacterium | reverse complement strand
CCTTGAAACGAAATCAATTCATCTTGAAAGAAAATCAATTACTTTTAAAAAGATTCAATCTCTCTTGAAAGAACATTGTGTCCTTTTAAAAGAACTCTGCCACGACCTGTTTATTCTAAAATAAAAGAAGCTGACCACTCAACTTCTCTTTTTCTTTATAAAATTTTGGCGGTCTGAAAACCTCTGAAAAAAGAGTACAAGTCACTTAAAAATCATTGGAAAGTTGCAATATTTTATTGGCTAGAATCGCTTGAAAAAACGGGGTCTTTTTAATTATTCAGACCTATATTTTTCAACACTTTCAACACTGACTAACTTTTCCCTAAAAATAGGGATTCACAAAAAATGACCCCCCTCTAAAAACGCCCTCAGAGCGATTTTTATTTTTCAGCAAAAGTTTTCAACATTTCTCATTGAGTTTTCAACAAAAAATCTGGCAGTTAAGTACCACCAGATATTTTTCTCAGTCGCCACAGAATTTCACGAAGAGGATGTCCTGACTTCCCAGAGTCATCTCTTACAACTTCTGACTCTCTATTAGGTTTGTGTTCTGATTCTTCTATGATGTCCTTCTGCTTTTCTCTTTTTCTTTAGTGTTATCTTCTCTTAGAATTTCATTACCATTTTCTTTAAAACCTATTACAATTTTCTTAGAAACATATTCACATTTCTTTATAAAATTGTTCTTTTCAAGTTCATTCTTCCTTGATCCTGCATTCATTTTCTGTTCTCTCTTTGTTAACATTCTGTTCACTTCCTTTCTATTCATATCTCTTTCATATTTTCTATATATATTATACCATAATTTACTACAAAATGCAAACAACTGACTTTTTGCACAAAATCTTTTAACATTGTTGAAAACTTTTGACATCAAGGTCCCTTTCTGCAAGACATAATTTATATGCAGATTGTTAACAGAATGTTCATAGATAAGGTCCCTTATAAATCTATTAACTAAAATACTTATATTCTAAAATATACTATTTCTATTTTGAAGATATACTATTTTTATTTTAAGATATACTAATTAACTAACATATTTCTATGTAGATATAAAATTTTAATTTTACATATATGATAACGGCGTAAAGTCGTTAAATAAAAAAATAATAGGTGATATTATGAAAATTAAAATAATGGTAACAGAATCTCTTTATAGTAATAATGTTGTAAAATTAACTGATGCACAATGGAGATTATATTATTATTTTCTGTCCATTTGTGAAGATAATTTTATATGTAAACAAAACCCTAAAATAAAGCATTGTTGTGAAATATTAAATTTAACAAAACCAACATATTATAATGCTATTAAAGCACTATTAAAATATAACTTAATTACAGACTATAATGATAGTATAGTGATAAATAAATCTACTGACGATTTTGTTAATATAGAAATGTCAGTATTAAAAGTATTACTGCATTTTTCTAAAACCGCTGACTTAATCAGATTATATCTTATGTTTTTAAAATTTGGTAATACTAAAATCAAACATTTTACAAAAAGAAAAATTGCTGATTTATTAGGTCATAATTCATCAAATGAAGAATGTTATAAAAGTGCTGAACATTGTTTGAATATATTACAAGACTTAAAGTTAATAGATTTAACTATTGAAGAAAAGAAATGTTGTGGTAAGTCTTATAACTCTTATACTGTTAATAAAGTCTATGAAACTAATGACTACTTTAATTCTGATAAACTCAGTGATATATTAAACAACATACCTAATGAAATAAAGGATTGGGCTGCGGATGCAGACCGATGATTCTTTTGGTTACTTTTGAATCAGCACAAAAGTAACTATAAATTGTCAGATAGCAAGTGTCAACTTGCTTTCTGACTACTCCTATTATATAATATACTATCGTAAATAGCCAAAAC
>DNPJ01000074.1:0-12083 GCA_003501485.1 Bacillota bacterium | reverse complement strand
AAAACTACTATCGTAAATAGCCGTTTTTTTATCGTAAATAGCCGTTTTTTTATCGTAAATAGCCGTTTTTTTATCGTAAATAGCCGTTTTTTATTATATATACTTTTGATATAAATTACATATAGAATGAAAGGAGGTGGTGATATACTATGACAGATAGTAAATCGCTTAAAAATACAAGACCAATATTTTGTGATGAAAAGAAACTTAAAAAATGCAGTTTAAGAATTTATACTTATTTAGTTTTATTAAGTAATTTAAAAGATAATATTTCAGGTGAAAGAATTTTTTCTCATAAAGATCTAAATTTATCAAGAATGGAAAAAATTTTAAAGATGAATAGAAGAACAATACAGAAATATATGTTTGAATTAGAAAGAGAACATTTATTATTATATAATGTTAGAGATAATGAATACTTAGAATTAGAAACAGATAAAGAAAAATGGAATTACAGAAAGCATCATAAAGATACTTATTATGTTCTACATTGTCCAGAACGTTTCAGAAAAATACCACAAGAAACACTAAAGTTTTTAGCTGCTGATGAAAATATTTCTGAATTAACTTATAAAATTTATATTGCTTTAACTAATTATCAAGAAATTGCTATACTCAATAAAAAAGAAAAGAAATATTTTGCACCTCAAGATATAAGGAAAATGTTAGGTTATGAACAACACATTGATATTAACAAAAAAATAAGTAGAAGTCTAAAGATCTTAAAAGCATATGGATTGATAGATTATGACACTTGTTTCTATAATAATATATATGGTAAAAGAATAAAAGCTTATGTACTATTTCAAGCTAATTTTTATGTCAATGAAGATTCTGAAATAGATGAAAAAGCTGAAATAGTAGAAGATGAAATAATAGATGAAATTATATCTGGAAATTATAATTAAGGTCCCTCTGATAGATAACACTTTATTCACAATTTATATACAAATGAAAAGACAGAACACTAAAATGCTCTGTCTTTTTTTGTTATCTTAATTCCTGCTCTTCAATTACTTTACCGCATTTATCACACTTGTAATAATAAACTTGTCCACTATATCTTTTATAAGCACCGTTAACAAAAGTCCAAGGTTCGTTGCACTCAGCACAATAACCGTTATTCCATTCGTCATCAGATTTTATATAGCTTATTGGAACTATAGAACTTATCACAAGACTTATTATAATTCCTATAATTATAGGTATCTTCTTGATGCCACAATGTTGTATTATTATGCCCGTGACCATTGTGCTAAAAGCTAAAGCAACAAATATTCCTACTATAATATGGCTTATCATTTATATATTACCTCCAATATCTTTATAACATCTTCGTCACTTAAATCGGCGGACTGTTTCAACTGATTAACATCTTCAATTACTTTTGGATTGCTCATCATTTTTAGTACCAAATTTTTATACTTGTCAACTTCTCTTGTTTCTGTTCTGTTAATTTCTTTTTCTGCTTTCATATAATCCCAAGCCTCTTTTATAAACCACAATGGAATACCTTCCGTACGTGATTCACCATAATATAAAAGTAATTCTGTTTCTTCATATTCATTAGTATAGCAAGGAAACTCTTTTTTAAATTTAAGGTAATATGGAATGACGCAATAATCATCATCTAATTGAATATAGTAGAAACTTTCTCTATCTTCATCTTTAATCAAAAAGTTTTCATCTTCTGACTGCTTTAAAACATCTAAATAGTTGTCAATCAAATGTAATGTTTTACCCTTATTCTCTGATAAAAAATCTTTGAACTGCTGTTCATTATCTTCATAAAAGTCTACAAATTTTCTAATATCCATAAAATTAAACTCCGTTCTCTGTTTTAAAAGTTTATCAGCTCTTTTCTATGTTTCTATTATATCACACTTTCAAGAATTTGTCAAGTAAACAATTTATGAACGGAGTTAGTTTATGCTAACTGATATAATATTATGATAACAAGGTCCCTCGGAACGCAAGTTAACAATTTATCCATTTCTTTTTCACAATTCTATCACATTTTTCTTTTCACTTAATTTTCACAATTCTATCACAAAAGAAAAAACGGCTCTTATTAGAACCGTTCTTTTTTTATTCTGATTTAAATTTTATTTCTTTGCTCTTGCCTGTTCTCTTGCTAAGCGTTCACGTTCTTCTTTCTCTTCTTTTTCTTTTCTCTTCTTATCTCTTTCAGCATTTCTTGCTTTCTTTTCTTCATAATCAGCTTTCAGATCTTCAACTGTTTCTCTATCAAACGCTGACAACACACCACCACTCTTTGTAGTAGTTGCATTATATCTTTTTGTTACAACTTCAACAACTGCAAAAGCATCAACAACTTCACCATCTTTGTTAGTAACATCAAAAGCAATAGCAACTTTATTTCCGAGGTCGTTATATGTTGCATTTACATCAAATTCATCTTCATCATAGTAACGTGCTTTAAGTGCTTCTTTAATAATAGGTGTAATTTCTTCTGTCATCTTTGCGAATACTTCTGTCTGCTTTGTGTACTTTGTTAAATCTGTTCTCATAGTTAAAATCCTTTTCTCTGTTTTAATGTCCTTATCAGCCGACTAGACCATTTTTAATTGTTTGTGTTTTAATGACTTTATCCACCTGTCAATCTCTTATTCTTCTACTTCTGTTTCTTCTTCTGATTTTTTAGCTAACTTCTTTTCTTTAGCAAGTCTTTTTTCTTCTGCTCTCTGATCAATTTCTTCTCTTTTCATTTTCCACTCATCATAAGTCTTATCAATGTCAAACGCTGGGAGAACTTTTCCTGTCTTTGAACTTGTAGTCACGAAATATTTATGCACCATAGGCTCAATTTTGCACCAAATATCAACTTCTTCTTTGTCTTTATCAAGTGTTTTACCTATCTTAATTTCTGTCTTCTTGCCCATTTCACGGAATTCAAGTTCGTTTTCAACACAATAAGCACGGATAACATCATTAACTGCATTGTAAACCGCATTATCAATTTCTGACTTCTTCTTCATCATAGTTAAATCTAACATAGCATAACTCTTTTCTCTGTTTTAATGTCTTTATCAGCTGACTTTAAATTTGATTTTCTTTACGTGTTTTAATGACTTTATCCACCTGTCAATTTCTTTCTCTGTTTTAAAAGTTTATCAGCTCTTTTCTATGTTTCTATTATAACATATTTTGTTTTGTTTGTCAAGAACTTTTTTGTAAACATTTTATGAACTTAACTTTTGTTCTGTTTTATGTTTCTATTGTATCACATTTTCAAGAGTTTGTCAAGTAAACAATTTATGAACATTAAATTCCTTTTTCTTCGCAAAACGTTTTCAACACTTTCCACGGCTGATCGCATTTCTTTTCAATTTTCTTTTTAGTATTAAAAGCCGTCAACAAAATCTCATATTCCACCATAACATCAGCAAGCCCTGTATGCTCTTCTACAAAGTCTGTTCTGCCTGTTAAGTATTGATACACATATTCAGCTTTATACTGCACATTGCCTTTCTGAGTAACATATTCATTTATTCTGCAAAACATCACATACTTTTTATTGAGTAACTTCGTATAAAGAATTGCAGGAATAATATCATAAAAAGCAACTTTATCTTCTAACTTTTTAAAGTCATCAGATAACAAACGCTTTAAAGCTGACTTATCAAACGTGCAATTATATGCCCATATTTCAGATACACCAAACTCTTCAATGTCTTTAAAAAGTAAACGCTTAAAAACATTAGCACTACAATAATAATATTTCCTCTGTTCGTTCTCAATGTCGTGCAGGATCTCAATAATGTTTTTGTGTGTCATCTCTTTTGCCTGTTCGCAATTATTCAGATTTTCAATTATTGCTGAAAGTATAGCGACGCTTCTTTTTCTATAAATGTTACCGTATCTGTCCGCTACAATGTAACCGATATTATATGGTCGCTTATTGCTCATTCCTTCCACATCAAGAACTATAAATTTTTTTGTCATTGGTAAAACCTTTCTATGTTTTTAGAACTTTAACATCTGTTCTCTATGCTACTATTATATCACATCTTTAAGCATTTGTCAATACCTAAAATTGTAAATATTATTTGAACAACAATTCTAACAGCTTTAAAGTGTCATCATCATTCAAATTTGCTTTTCTTTTTAAATCAACAACATCTTTGAGTATATCTAAGTTGGATAACATTTTTAACGGTAAAGTTTTATCAGATTCTTCTATATTGTTAACGGTTGTTTCTTCCACGTTGTTCTCTTCTTCCATAAAATCCCACGCTTCTTTTATACAGTATAATGGTATGCAATAATCACTTTCTTCCTTAAAGACAGCTAATGTATTTGTTTCATACATATCCATTATAAAGGACTCTTCAGAAAAATCAAATTGATAATCACAATATAAATCATTTTCAAGAAAATAACTTTTATCATACTTGCAAAATCCGCATTTAATAAGTTCATCTACTATTTTCTCATAGTCTTTACATAAATGAACCGCTCTACTTTTATACTTCATCATGAAGTCTGTCATACTCTGACTATTTAAATAGTAATGTCTGAATTCTTTAACATTCATATTATCAATTCCATTCTATGTTTTAGTGACTTTATCATCTGTCTTGTTTCTATGCTCCTATTATACTACAACTTAAACTATTTGTCAAGGCTTTCACCAAAATAAATTTGTAAACATTATATGAACACTATACTATTTATAAGAGAAATCCGCTGTGCATTCTGCACAAAAACTTTCAACAATTGTTGAAAACTATAAAAGAGAAGGTCCCTCTACTAGAGAACAATTTATCTATATGGGGTTCATAATTTATTAACTAAAAGAAAGGGCAAGATTTAAAATCTCACCCTTTTCATTTTATAAATTTTTGTTTAATCTATCACAAACTTTTCTGGAGGTTTCTTCTGAGTCAAAATAAATTTCATTTAATCTATAGCACTTTGTAGAATATGCATATTGATACATACATTCCTTTTTATTAAAGAATACTAACCATTTTTCTTCTTCTTCGTCATTCCAATCTGGTATATAATCTGGGCAATAAATCTCATGAAGGTGCTGTAATCTTCTTAACTCATATAATGCTGAATTGAAACGCTTCGCACTGTCTTCCGATAAAAAGTAATTCATATTATTATACAATTCAGTTGTCATTCCGTCATCATTTTCATCAATATAAAAATCGCCATCGCCGTCAACGTTGATGAAATAATAATGTTCTATTCTTTCTAATTCCTTTTCATCATTTTTAAGTTTTTCAATTTCTGCTTTTAATTCTTTAATCTGTCTTTCAAGTCTTTCAATAGTAGTCATAATTAAATCCTTTCCTCTGCTTAAAGTCTTTATTCAGCCGACTGTATTATATTACATTTTTAAATGTTTGTCAATGAATTTATTATATTCTTTATAGATTCTAAATATTTCAAATACTGTTTTTGACCTTGTATTAGTTCATCGATATCCTCAAAATAATCTTCATTATATTTCAGCCATTTATCAGAATTCACAAATGGCTCATCGTATCTATAATAATATACATCATCAAGTCCACTAAAATTTTCTTTTACATAATCATTCCATTCAGTTCTTTCTTTTTTATTCTCAATCTGAAACGGATAACACAAGATTATATCTTCAAAGACATTATCAAACATTGAGTTATCTTTTGTGTCAATCTCTTTAACTTTCTTTTCTCCACTTTCAATGTAATTTATCTTTACCATAATAAATCCTTTCTGTGTTTTTAGAACTTTATCACCTGTTACTTTATCAAGTAAACATTATATTTCTTTTATTTTAAGTCCATCAATTTTCTTTTCTGCTCTTTTAATTCCTATTTTCTTCCCACATTCTTTACATTCATCTATTATGAAATAAGCTTTTCTTAACTTTCCAAAAGCTGAAAAATTTTCCACTAACATTTTCTTTTCTATCTTATGTTTACACATTTTCAACTTCTCCTTTAATCAACTTCTTTAAAGCACTTATTACATTAAATTCTTTATTTACATTCAGTGCTATTCTGTTTTCATTTCTCCAATGACTACATATCTTTTCATTATCATCAATCAGAATACCGCTTTCAACGTGTGTATGCTTTAATATGCCATAAAGTTGTATCTCAACATTTTTAACGAACGGCAAGAATTTCTTTATCCAACTTCTTTTTTCCTGCTCACACTTCTTTCTATAGTCATACGTAACATCATACGGTAACCAACTAATCACGTTAAAGTTATATCCCTGTTTTTTTAACTGCTTAATACATTCCATAAATTCATCATAGTTAACAATAAAGTTGCCATCAGTAAATGTATTAGGTTTTTCATTTTCAATACGCTCCAGCCAATTTTCCATACCATATAAATCATATATAGTGCCGTCTAAATCAAAATAAATTTCTTTTTTCATTGTGTACTCCATTCTATGTTTTAATGACTTTATCATCTGTCTTTGTTGTGATTCTATTATAACATATCATAGATGAAATGTCAAGTGTTTTTCTCAGAAATAGCAATATGCACAAAAAGAAATGTTAAGTGTTGAAAATTCTATCTTAGTACTCTTGAAGGTCCCTCTTAACATAGTTCATATATTGTCTATCTCTGATTCACTTTCTCTCAAAAAAGACTGGGCTGCGGAACGCAGACCGGTGATTCTTTTGCGTCGCTTTTGAATCAGCACAAAAGCGACTTTAGATTGTCGTAAAGTGGGTAGCACTTTGCGACTTCCACTTTGTTATCCCGTGGGATAACATACAGGATAACTATTATACAAAATTGAACTAAACTGATATACAGAATTGGACATTTTTCGTTATTTCTATATACAGAATTGAACATTACGTTATACAGTTCTGAACACTTCACAATTTTCTCCAATAAAAATGAGTTCTCTCTATATACAAAATTTAACACCCCGTTATACAAAATTAAACATTAGGATATACAAAATTTAACACACCTTCTCTTTCTATATACAAAATTTAACACCCCGTTATACAAAATTAAACAGTCCCGTTATACAAAATTAAACATTTAACTTTTCTTCGTTATACAAAATTAAACACTTGACTTTAATCTTATTTTGTGTTATTATATATTCTATAAGATAGAACAATATCTTATAATAATTTTTAAAAGGAGTGATTTATATGAGTAAAAACACACGTGGCGTAAAAGCTTATATTTCGGATTCAAACACAACTAATTGTGCTAAAGGAATACCTAAGAAACATTGGATAGTATATTATTATTTATTATCTATTAGTAAATGGAACTATAAAGATAAAGAACAACATAGATATGTCTATAAGAAAGATATAAACATATCTGAAATATCAAAAAGATTAAAAGTTTCACGCACTACTTACTATTCCGCAATAGAAAACTTAATAAATAATAACATCATAGCAGAAGATTCTTACAATGACAAATATTATAAATTGCCTTCTTATCCAAAATGTTATGCTAATATACAGCCTTATGTTTTAAAAGAGTTATTAGCTTATTCTGTTGAAAGTGATATAGGGATTGATTTATTAAGAACTTATCTTATCTTAAAAAAGTATAATGAATTGAAAACTAATATTATAAAAAATTTTACTAAAAAAGATATAGTTGTTTTGTTAGAAAGAGGAGAATCAGCAACAAGAGAATATAGAAAAGTAGAAATCATTTTAATCTTGTTAAAAAAGTTCGATTTAATTGATTTTACTAAAGAATTTAAACGCACAAAAATTTCGCAGTATTATGTTTACACTCTTAAAAAAGTAAACACCCACAGCAATTATCTCTATAATAATTTTATCAACCCTGAAAAGAAAATTAAAGAAATTATGCAACAGCTACTTGAAGAATTATAAAACAACATATCTTAAAGGAGGAATAAGGTCCCTCTAATAAAGGCAATTTATCTATATGGGNNTTATGGGGTTCACAATTTATATATAAATAAAAGAGGCAAGACCTAAATCTTACCTCCTTTTTATTTTTATTTAAACACTTCATTCAATTCTTTTATAATACTTTCGTAACTCTGCCATTCTCCATCAATACTCAATACATATCCTACTTTACTAACTTCATTTATAGGTTCGTGTTCTTTTATATATTCATACAACATTCTCTGCTCATCTTCATCTAACAAACTTGTATTTAAATACTGTGCATTTAAATTTATCAAATAATTATCTTCTTCCATTGTATCGCTGAAGATATTTAAGACTTCTTTATTTCCATCAAATGCTTTTACTTTGTTTAATATATCAATCATAATAAATCCTTTCTATTTTACTTTACATTATCATAAGTGGACTTTCTAATTATTGTATATCCATCACATTTATCACACTTTAAAATAACTTTTTCAATTCCAAAATTATCTACATAATGTGACTCATTACACCAGTTGCCATTGTCTATCTCGTGTGTGCCGTCATTATAAATCTTTACTTCTTTGTAATAGTCACTTCTTATTCTTAAAAAATTCAAACCGAATAATATCATCACTAATACAAACAGTGTTATAACATATCTCTTTTTCATCTTTATTCCTCCTGTTCAAATACAGCATCAAGTACAAAATCTTTAACTGAACTTCTTGAAAGTCTGTTCATATAGTTGTTCTTTCTATACTGCAATTTTTCAATCCACTCTATATAGTTAGATGCTCTGAGGGCTGTAACTTCATTTTTAATTAACAATGGTAAATCAAATGAAACTTCCACATATATCAAGTCATCAAGGTCTTTAGAATAACAATCTCTATTTATGACTTCTAAATTCTCTATTAAATCTGATTCAATTAACGTTCTAAACATTTCATTATTACTTTTTGTTGCTCCGTCATATTGTGGCGGCACTGAATAAACATAATGTCCATACGGCACATCTCTAAAGACTTTTTCTTTAAGAATTTTAGTGGGTAAATTTTTATAATTTCCACCATTGTAAGCACAGCGTGTAACTTCTGAATATTTTTTTACATCTTCTTTTTTTATCTCTTCAACCGTTATCAACCATTCATAATGATTCTTTTTACCAGTATCAATCAATACAAATTTCTTATCATCACATTCAACAACTCTATCTTCTCCATAAAGTTCTTTAACACTGTCTGTGATTTCTGCTCTCATTTGTGCTTCAATTGACATTGCAACTTCTTTTCTAATAACATTTTCATTCTTTTCAATAATCTGTGCTAATAAAGCTTTTACTTCTTCTACACTTGCGTTTCCGTTCATTACATTTTCAATATTAAAGTTTTTCATTTGATTTGCCTTTCTGTGTGTTATAGACTTTATCACTTGTCTTTATCTTATGTTACTATTATATCATAGATTGAAGAGTTTGTCAACACTTTTATTGTAAACAATTTATGAACTCTTCAATCTACATTTAATTCTTGCCTATAAATTCAATGCCGAATTTTTTATAACTCTGAACATTATCTGTTATTTCATAATAAACATCTTCAGCAATTCCATAAAGTGCATTCAGCCATTCTTCATCATATTTTTCTTTGTCTAATTTTTCAAGCACTTGACAAAAACGATAGTATGTATTGCCTATATATACATCATCTCCAAGAGTATCAATCTCTTCATCAATTGCTCTTTCTAATGCATAACTGTCTACTTCTTTGTAAAGTGTATCAGCTATTTCTTCAACGCAATCTTCTTTTATCTGTTTTAAATCAATTACTTTCATTTGATTCACCTTCTTCTAAATATTCATCGGCATAAATTCTCATTAGCGTTCTGTGTACTGATTCAGTAATACCTAAATAAATCTGTGACCACAGTTGCTTATCGTGATTATTTGCAATAGTTACAAGAGTATCAGTAAGCAATTTTGTTTCATCTTCTGTTAATGTATGATAACACCAGTTACCAAATTCTTTTGCTTTAATCATATTAAACCTTTCTATGTTTTTAGAACTTTATCATCTGTTCTCTATGCTACTATTATATCATATTTACTTTAATTTGTCAATGAATTTTTTTGTAAACTCTAAAAATCTTTTCCACAATTGAGTGCCGCCGCATAATATAGTCTTTTGTTTCTGTCTGAATACATTACATAATATCTCATACTCTGCTAAACAGTCAGATAAACCTGTATGCTCTTGTTTAAACTCTCTATCAAATATATATCTGTAAACTGTTTCAAGGGTGTATAGTGGTATATCCTGCTTTACATTTATATATCCATTATCTTCACAAAACTTCACATAACGCTTGTTCACAATTCTATTCTGCAAAGTCGACGTAATATCATAGAACGGAATATCAATCTTAAACTTCTTATCATAAAGATTATTTAAAGTAGTCTTATCATATGTACCATATGACCACAATTCTTTAACATCATAATCTTTAATATCATTTAAGATTTTTTCTTTCGCTTTACTCTCTGAAAGATACATCATTTCTGATTGGCTTAAAAGTGATTCTATTTTCTGAGTATTGCTGAACGTGCCGTTTTTCTTTTTAATGTTGTCTATAATAACGGAGGGTATTAAAATATTAGAGTGTTTTATGACGTTGCCATATTTATCTCCAATTATGTAACCTATATTATACGGCTTTTTATTAAGCTTGCCTTCCGTATCAATGACCATTATTCTTTTCTTCATTTGCATTTCCTATCTGAGTTTTAATGACTTTATCTCTTTGTCTTATTGTGTTTCTATTATAACATTTTCAATTGCTCTTGTCAAGGGGTTTAGATAAATTTCTTTGTAAATAAATTATGAACATCGGGTTCGTTAAAATGTACGATAAGATTTAACAATGTTGAAAACTTTTGTGCAGGTTGGGGTAAGAATAAATTGAAGGTCCCTCTATCAGGGGTCAGGGTAAAATTAAAATTATAGAACGATACGAAGGGGTTAAGAAAAGCGGGTGAGGGTGAAAATCAAATTCCACTTCTCACCTACTATTTTAGAATCAAATTACATTATTAAAATACAAAGAAAGTTAATTTATACTTGCCATGTTTATCTGTAAGTACTGGAGAACAATATACTCCTGTTTGTGTTGTCATTTGATAATGCTTAAGAACAGCTTGTAATTTTTTATCGTTTATGCTTTTTGTTTCATAGGTATCTATATCTACCAGAACATCTTCAACACCCTGTTCATTGTATAACCTGCGAACTTCTACATTATCTTTACTATCATCTTTCTTTTCAGTAACACCATATATATCTTTTATAAAGTTGTCAGCTATTGTTGTCATTTCTGTAGTATCAAATAAAGTATTTACACGGATAAAATAGTTACAGCTATTGCTCATTACTAAGTTATAATCAACGCCTGTTTCATCTTTCTTTTCTATCTGTAATGATATACCATGTACATTTTCATCAACACCGACGACATAACATTCCATTAAGATTTCCTGCACTTCTTTAAACTGTCTTTTGTCTTTAGCAAAGATAGCTATACTGTCTATTGTCGGGTGTTTGTCATTATTATTAAAAATAGTTTCTGTTACCACACAATCACATACTTCTCTTTCAGATAATTTTTTTTCAATACAATCTTTTATTATACTCATTATAAGTACACTCCTTTAAATTTTAAAATGTTTTTGTGAATCATTGAGATTATCTTTGTTTTACTCTCTCTTTGATTACATTTATATTATATCACAATCTGATTTAATTGTCAATAGATATAAAGTTGTTTCTACATTGTGCACAAAACAAAATGTATTAAGTTGAATTACACAGTACAAGTTGACTAAACAAATGTTTTTCTCTTGCTCTTGTTGTATATAAAAGAAAAAAGACAGTCATTGTTATTGACTGCCTCTTTTCCTACATTATAAAATTTGGAGTATTATGAAAAAATCTTAATTAAAACTATTGAGCAAGTTAATAAAGTTTTGTACTATCTTCTTATCATAGAACACGGCAATAACTTTATTGTTCTTCTCAATATCTATAATAATGTACCCTGCTTTAGTAATAGAGTACTTTAGTGAATATCTATTCATTGAACTAAATTCCTTTCTGAAATACTACATAGGGTTTAATTTGTTTTTGTTCTTTTCTTTATCTTATGTATATATTATAT
>DNPJ01000060.1 GCA_003501485.1 Bacillota bacterium | reverse complement strand
TTATTACCAAGTTTATTATATCAAAAATTGGTAATAAATAAATGATAAAACTGCAAAATTACATATTTTTTACTTATCATTCTCAAATAAAAGAATTTTCTATTTATATCGTTTAATTGTTGGAGTAAATGTTAAATAGTTCCTATAATCGTTCTTTTGCTAAGATAATCGTTCAATAGTAAGCGTATATAGAATTTCAAAAATCACAATTTAAAATGAAAATTATATGTGTTAAAGTTTGAAAGTTAGAACCAACGACAAGAATCAAACTGCCATAACAATAAAAAAGTTCAATACATTTTACTGTATCAAACTAATGCATTCTTATTGGGGCGATTAACGAGATTCGAACTCGTGAATGACCGGTTCACAGCCGGTTGTGTTTGGCCTCTTCACCATAATCGCCGATGCGTATTAAATAATACCTATTATTATGATTTTTGTAAAGTAGAAAATTCTAGAGTTGTTCAATCATCATCTTTGCTTTTCTCAAGATAGGAAGCTCTCTTTGTTTAACTAACTTACCAACAAGAATATTTTGCATATTTTCGTAAAGAGAAATAGCCTCGTCAATACTAACAAAGATAATTTTATTTATTCTTCTTTTTTCATCTGGTTCAAGGTGAGATTCACATTTGCCAACAATTCTCGCTAAATAATAATAATTGTGATTTTTCCTTTTAATAAGATTATAGAAGTCATCAATTTCACCTATTTCATCAATAACTTCGATTTCAAAACCAACCTCTTCCGCTAATTCTCTTTTTAAAGCTTCGATATGATTTTCTTTGTCTTTGATACCACCGCCTGGTGTTTCATAATAATCTCTTGGACCGAAAGCATCATCATCAAGAATGTATTCAAGACAAATATTATTATTTTCATCAAGTAAAATAGCTCTAACTATTTCTCTAACTTCTTTAACACCAATAAAAGGATATTGGTCATCTTTAAATTTCCCTAAAATTTCCATATTTATTAATCGTTACTCCTAAGAGCAATAACCGGATCTTTATGTGCTGCTGCACTTGCAGGAATAAGCCCACTGATAAGTGTTAAGAGGATTGAAATGCCTAAAACAATTAAAGCATAATTCCATGGAAGCATCATAAGTGTTCCGACATTTGCAAAATTATTGATAATTATATTAATAATCAAACAGAGTAAATATGTTACAGCAAGACCAAATGCTCCACTGCTAGTGCCAATTAAGAATGTTTCAACATTGAACAAATTGGAGACGTCAATCTTTCGTCCACCAAGAGAACGAATAATACCAATTTCTTTAACGCGTTCAATGACTGATACATAAGTAATGATTCCAATCATAACAGTTGAGACAACAAGCGATAATGATGTGAAACAAATAAGGGCAATTGTAACAATTTCAATCATTGTATTAATCAATGAAATAACTACTTCAAGATTATCCTGATAGTTAATATCTTCTCTATTTTCACCTTTAATTACTTTTGTAATTTGATTACCATCGCTATCAACTTTATTAATTTCGATTGATAAATCTTTATTATTCCATTTGTCTAAATAATCAGTGACTAAATCTTTATCATCAAAAGATAAAGGATATATAGAAATATCATTTGTTAATGAATTACCCGCAGTTTTCCTAATTGCGGTTTCAAATTGATTTGGAACTGAATAATTGTCACCAAACATAGAAGAAAGAATATTTCCAAACATTCCTGTTCCGCCAGTATCAACATTAACAACCGATACGGCAGATCCATCTCCAGTTTTCTTTTCATCATCCTTATAACAATATTCATAATAATATGGAACAATATATTTATATGATGCTTTTTCAGTATCGCTTAAAGATTCATATGCTTCTTTTTGCTCATTTAATGAGGCAACAATTTCAGAATCTTTGGCGTCATTTAGCATTTTTTGTTGGAATGCAGGAGAAATAATGAAGCCAGTTTCTAAACAACCATAAGAAACATTTTCTTTTGCTCTTAATATAGCGGTAATCTTAATTTCGGTTGGATTATCTAAAGAAGTGCCGTTTTCAAGTTGTCCTTTATAAGCGAAAGGAAAATGTGTTTGTGTTCCAGGAATTGTTGTTAAAGTTCTTTTTTCATAAACTGAGTTATTCGGATAATAAATGAATTTTTTATTTAACAATGTTTCATAATCAAAATCTTTTGGTGATAATTCATCATTGCCATGATTTTCTTCATCTGTAAATTTATCAATAATGCTTACAAATTCATCTTGTGTTAAATAACCTATTTGACCTAAGAAAATATCGGTTAACGTTGTATCTTTGCTAACTACAATCATCATTTCGTTTTCTTCTGTCGCAATATGACCACCTTCATTTAAAATATCATATTGTTTTTCAATATAATCGGTATTGTTCGGCATAGCTTTAAATGTTGTTGTAAACATTTTAATCATGCTTGAAAATTGAGCAAATGAAGTTTCATTAATAATTGATGTGTACATCGCTTCAACTTGTGTCAACGAAACTTGATCAACTTTTCCAATTGGATCACTAAAATCAACACCTGTATAGATATTAAGTTTTGGATCGATGCCATATTCTTCCTTCATTGCTGAATAATTTTCTTTTGGGAGATTATGAATATAATCGACATAATCTTCTGTAATTTCGTTCTTAACAGCGTATGTGGAAAGATTGTTTTGTTGTTTGGCAAGATATTCGACCATGTATTGAATATTTACTTTTCCATCTTCAACACTTCCCGCTAGACCGTTGAGCTTTGCCATATCGCTTGACGCAGACATCATCGCGCTTAAATCAAGAGATGATTCACTTATCTCAACAGGGTTGCCAGAAAGCATGTCATCTTGCATATTTCTAATGTAAGATTTAACACCATAAGAAACCGCTAAAACGGCGGAAATACCGATAATGCCAATAGATCCTGCAACAACTACTAATGCAGTTCTTTTGAATTTTGAAATCAAATTTTTCGCTGATAACGCAAAAGCTGTAGCCAATGACATTTTTGCCTTTTTAGTTGGAATATCATAAGTGTCTTTTTCTTTATCTTCTTCATTTTGCTGAAATGGTTTTGTGTCATTGACCATTTGACCATCTTTCATTGAAATAATTCTACTTGAATATCTTTTGGCAAGTTCAGGGTTATGAGTAACCATGATAACAAGTCTATTTTTAGCAACTTCTTTTAGTAGTTCCATAATTTGAACTGAGGTTTCACTATCAAGCGCACCAGTAGGTTCATCCGCTAAAAGAATTTCAGGATCATTGACAAGCGCTCTTGCAATAGCGACACGTTGCATTTGTCCTCCAGAGAGTTGGTTTGGAAGTTTTTTGCTTACTTCTCCTAAGCCTACTTTTTCAAGTGCTTTTTGAGCACGGGCAGTTCTTTCTTTTCTTGAAACACCGCTTATAGTAAGAGCAAGCTCTACATTTCCTAAAATAGTTAGATGAGAAATAAGGTTGTATGATTGGAAAACAAAACCAACAGAATGGTTACGGTAGGTATCCCAATCCCTATCTGTGAAGTCTTTCGTTGATTTCCCTTTAATAATTAGATCACCACTTGTGTATCTGTCAAGGCCACCAATGATGTTTAAAAGAGTAGTTTTTCCACATCCGGAAGGACCAAGAATTGAAACAAATTCATTTTTTCTAAATGTAACATTAAGTCCTTTTAAAGCATGTGTAACTAAATCACCGGTGACATAATCTTTAACAATATTTTTTAATTCGAGCATATAAAATCCTCCTTTGCATTGTTAATAGTATTTTAAAAATAAGAGATATTCAATAAATATCTCAAAAAATACAATTTTATTCAAAAGTAATACAGTTATTACAGATTAAATAATACAAATTATAACAAGTTTTTTTCTATAAAATGAGCGACACCATCTTCGTCATTACTATAAATAGTAATATTTTTTGCATTAGCGAGCACTTGAGGTTGAGAGTTTTTCATAGCAACTCCTAAACAAGATTTTTGAATCATTTCTTCATCGCCAATATCGTCACCAAAGCATGAAGTTTCATCGACCTTACCACCAACTATTTCAAGAAATTTTAAAACGCCATTCCACTTTGTGGCACCTTTAATAGAAAGCCTATTCCAAGAACCATTCAAGTAATTTTGAAGTTCGAGATTATATTTTTTAGCAACATCTTTTACAAAATTTAAATCAGGTGTACAACAAATGATTTTAAAAGCATCTTCTTCTAAACCATTTGTAAAATCATACCATATCGCGTTTTGCGCTTTATATTCTTTGTCAGAAGCATAAAAGTGAGAATATGTTTGCACTGATATTTTTTCGCATCGCGGAAATAAAAATTTTGTAATTTCTTTAACATCTTTCTTATCGATCATATTAACAAACATAGGATTTCCATCTTTATCGACAATATGACAACCACCACTATAAATGCCGTAATCAGGATGAATAATATCAATATATCGCTTAGAGTTTTGCATACTTCTAGATGTATTGAAGATAATTTTGAATCCTTTTTCTTGTGCTTTTTTTAATATTGAAATCGTATAGTTTGATATAGTGCGATTTTTTCTTAATAATGTATCGTCTAAATCGAAGAATAAATATTTTATATTTTTGCTACATTCCATAAATACACATCCTTATTCACATTCAAATTATACTTAATAAAAAGAAATTAATAAAACAAGAATATTTATTAAAAAAGATGAGCAAATGTTTTGCCCATCAATTTGATTTTAAATTTCTTTTTTAAGAATCCGCCAAATGGTTCTTGTTGAATAATTGTATTTTTTGGATATGTATTGAATGCTTTTACCATTTTCATATTCATCATTAACAACACGATGGATATAATTTTTAGAATACAATCTACTAGGGAAAGATATTTGTGTTCCTGAATACAATTTATATATCGCAAGAGCGCATTCTATTCCTATTTCATCAGCGATTTCTTTATAAATACCACTTAGACAATTACGGTCTTTTTTAAAATCTTCAGCAACCTTTTTTGCGTCGTAATTTTCCATGATAATCATAATATGTTTTCAATGCTTGCATAACAAAAGACATTTTCATTGCTTTTGTCATATATAAAACTCCTTTCTGGACAATGTCATCCATAATGGAGCTTGTAAAAATCGCGAATATTTGTTTGTATTCAATAATATAAAAAAGTGTTTTATTTATTAGTGTAAAAAAGAACTTCAAAATATTGTTTTAGGAATACAGATATTTTGTTGAAAATATAATACCGCAATCATCATAAAATTATTTATTGAATAAAAGATGAAATAATTTAGATAAATATCTCCACGCTTTAATACTTAATTTTAAAATAATCTAGCCAAACCTTATAATTATCTTGGCAAGATAAACAAGTGTCTATTAAATATCCCTTTTCATGATTCCATTCTTTAAGTCCACGATAATAAAATAGCTTATGTTTTTCATCAATTATAAAAGGAACTATATTATTAGCTAAACATTCTTTAAACATGATCAATCTACCAACACGACCATTTCCATCTTGGAATGGATGAATATATTCAAAATTTTTATGAAATTCTAATATTTGTTCTAATGTTTTCTTTTGAATATTGTTATACGATGACAAAAGTTTTTTCATTTCAGATTTTACACTTTCAGGTAAACATGTTTCCATACCGCCAACTTCATTTGGAAGTCTTTTGTAATCTCCAACATTAAACCATTGTTTTCTGCTTTCGCTCGTTCCGTTTTTAAGAATAAAATGGAGTTTTTTTATCATTGATTCAGAAAGAGGTTTCATTGCGTTATCTATAATATAATCCACGCACCTAAAATGATTTGCAGTTTCCACAATATCGTCGACGTTAATTGGCTCTTTTTTAACACAGATTGTACTTGTTTCAAAAATATATCTTGTTTGGTCGCGAGTTAAAGTGCTTCCTTCGATATGGTTTGAGTTGTATGTTAATTCAATTTGAGTTTTGTGATATATTCCACCTTTAAGCTTAATATCTTTTTGTTCTTTCAAGACGTTTAATAAAGGATTATCACTGAAAGGTTTAGTTACTTCTCTTAATGGTTTTATCGCATTAGCGGGGACATTCCACGTTTTACCCGTCAAAAACGCTCCCGGAATTCGACCATGAGCACAATAATTTCTAACCATTCTTTTAGAAATATTCCATTTTTTTGCTATTTCTTTAACAGATACAAACATTTTAAATCCCCATCTTCGTTTTATCTTTTTTCTGTACTATTTTTATATACTATTATCGGAAATTTGTCAAACATCATAACTTAGTTAATTTCCGATACTGGCAAATTTTAAAAATTTAATTCAGAAAAATAACCATACTTAAAAAGAATCCAACAACCGTTAATTAAGACCAATAAAAAACAGCATCGATTAAGCAGATGCTGTAATTAATTTGTGGCGCCCCAAACAGGAATCGAACCCGTAACCCCTTGATTCGAAGTCAAGTACTCTATCCAGTTGCGCTATTGGGGCAATGCCATAATTATATTTTGTTTTTACTAAATTGACAAAGGTTTATCGTTTACGTGCGCATTTGCGTATTCAATAATAGCTTTAAATCCTTTTGATGTTTTTTCATTAGTTTCGAGGTCATTATATGTAATATTTGGATCAACATCAACTAAGTCTAGATTAGCGTTCATACCAACGCTAAATGAACCGGTATCAATAAACATTGCAAATGTTAAATGAGATAAGTAATCTTTATAGATTTTTTCATTTGTCTTTTCATCAATATCATAATAATCACTCTTTTTGCCAAATAATGAAATATCACATGATTTCATATCGCTATTGTTTGTTAACTCAGCCATATTTAAGCCAAGATCCCAACGATGTTCACCATAATCATTTTGACCATTTGTGTAAAGGAAATTGGTTAAAATGTTACTATAATCAATCGGAGTTGTACGTTCTTCTTGCTTTGTCATTGCATTTTTAATTGATGACCATATTGAACTGTTATAATTCATTCCTAAACCAAATCCTAATGTATAATCCAGGATATTGTTCATGAAATCATTCAATGTGGTCTTTGTATAATTTTTAGATTCACCTACATGCCACCATTCGGTTTTTACATTATCAATTCTCTCAATATATACATAATTGTCTTTGTAGTAAAAATCTACTCTCTTTTTCTGGGTATTGACTCCTCCATTGAGAATTGTTTGTTGAGGGATGTTAGAAATTGTTCCTCTTAATGTGATAT
>DNPJ01000043.1 GCA_003501485.1 Bacillota bacterium | reverse complement strand
GTCCCCCTTTTTAATTGTGAGTTTTCGGGTGTTGGTTTTTTCTATGGTGATTTTGAAAAATTAGATGATTGTTTAATTCTGTATCGAAAAATTGTATATTACTATCTTCTTAATATTGCTTGTGTTGATAAATTTTTATGAGCTGTTCTCGTCCTTATTATGATGATAAAATTTTAAATTTGAATGGTGAACCTGTTCCTATTCCCTGTGGTCAGTGTTTTTGCTGTCGTTTAGATTTGCAAAAGAAATATGTCGATAGGATGTTCTGTGCTTATCATTCGCATGATTGTTCTGCGTTTGTTACTTTTACGTATGATGATGACCACTTATTTATTAAAGACGGGTTTTTAAATGCTACTCTTGTTAAAGAAGATTTACATAAATATTTAGACAATATTAAACATCAATTAAGGAATATTGATTTTGAATATTTTGCTTGTGGTGAATATGGTGACAAGTTTAATCGTCCTCATTATCATGTTTTATTCTTCGGTCTTGACTATCAATTACATGATAAATTTTTTAAGAAAACATGGCATAAAGGACTTGTCAAAGTTCTCCCTTGTACATCTAAAGCATTTAAATACGTTTCTAAATATATTGTTAAAGATACAGCTTTTGATAATGCTCATTACTATGATATTGGCTTGATTCCCCCGTTTCGAAAGATGTCTCGTGGTCTCGGTTCTCGGGTTTATAATCGTTACCTTTCCGATATTTTTCGTTATGGGTTTTTTGTGTACAAATCTCGTAAAATTGTTGTTAATCGATATTATTTCAATCGATTAACCCTTCATTCTCCTTTGTCTCGTATATATCGTGAAGAATGTATTGACGATATCTTCCGTAATAAACAACTTGATAGTTCTAATGCTAATTTACCTATTTATGATTTTATTAGGCAAAATAATGATGCTCTTGAAGCTCAACTTAAATCTAGATGTATTCGTAAAACTTGCAAAAGTTTTTAACACGTTTTTCACATTCCTAGTAAAAATCTAGTAAATCTCTTTATATTATATAGATTTAAATGTATCCGACACTTGTCGGATTTTTCTTAAGTTGTACATTTGTTTTGATTTTGCTATTGTACACTTTGTATATTATTTTACATTTATTTAACATAATTTTACAAACATTTTACATTCTAAACCGGTTTAGTACTCTTTTTAAATTTTGAAAAAAAATGTGTTTCTGTTATAATAGCTATAGGAGATATGAGAGCTCTGAATGATTGAGTTCGATTCAGAGAGCTCTAATATCACTCCTATGAGGTTTAAGGATAAGTCTGTTCTTTTGTTCCTCAAAAGTTTTTAACATGTTTTTCACATTCAAAAAAAAACTTAAATTATTTCTATATAACTATTTATTTTACAAAGATTTTACAATATTTTACACACAAATAACAAATAATTATTTATAATATATGTATAAGGAGTAAGAAAGGAATGAAAAAGAAAAGATTTTTGTTAACTGTTTATTATATCGGTGATAATATCCATGTTACTAGAAAAAATAATAGGCTCGATATGGAACAAATAAGTTCCGATAATATAAAGGAGATTTATAGCTATTTAAATAGCTTTGAGTTGAGCTATGTTTATAGTTATTATGTTTATGATTTTTCTAAGAAGAGGAATATTGATGAGTTTGAAAATCCTGAACTTAGAGCAATTTTATAATTAATAATAAATTGTTATTTTCTTTAGAAAATGGCAATTTGAAATAGGAGATATTTATGCTATTAAATTTGTACGCTGTTTACGATGTTGTTTCTGAGAGTGTTTCAGTTCTTGGAACTAGTACGACTGACGGTGCTTTCATTCGTCAGAATTTACCTTATCTTGAAAAAATAAATCCAAATTTTAAGACTGATTTACAGATTAGAAAAATTGGAACTATTGATGATACTACTTGTGTGGTTGCTCCTTGTGAGCATACTATTGTAGATTGGAATACCTATAATGTTCCTGAAAAGAAAATAGAATAACCCCCCTTCATCTTTTTACAGTTTTTTTCATTATTCCTTGTACAAAAAAACATTTGTGTTTTATCCTCTATATATATATATGGAGGTTTTTTAATGCCTGTTTCTCTTATGCGTAACGGTTTAACTGCTGAGAATAGTATCTTTTCTCAAAAGCCGTCAATTAATGTTAAACGTTCTAAGTTTGATTTATCTCGTCTCAACTGCTTTACATCCGATATTGGAATGTTAGTGCCCGTCGACTTAATTCCAACTTTACCTGGAGATGTATTTGACCTCTCTTGCCAGTATCAAATTGATTTTAGACCTCTCCTTGTTCCTACTTTAACAGCATATAAAGTTCGTGTGCACTATTACTATTGTAAGATGTCCGATTTGTATGAAGGTTGGGAGAGTTTTATTTCTAAAGGTAGAAGTGGTAATCTTTCTTTGAATTTACCTTCTATCCCTGCTTCTATTCTTTCCGCTTCCAATTTTTCTGGTTTGACAGACCCTAATTTTAAATCTGTTGATGGTTCTTATTGCCTTTATACCCCTTGTTCTTTGCCTTCTTATCTTCTTGGCAAACCTCATTACGTTCAAGATTCGGCTTCCTTATTTTTGCCTTTTGGCTCTTCTTATTCTTCAACAGGTTTTTCTGTATCTTCTGTTAATTCATTGCCTTTTTTGATGTATCAAAAAATTTACAGGTCTAATTATCTTGACCCAAATTTATATTCTAATGGTGTTGTTAAGCAGGATGTGTGGTTCCCTGATGATTTAGATAGTTCTCTTTGGAGAATTAGTTACTCATCTTCTAATTTAATTGACGGTTGTAGATTTGCACCTATTGGAACACATTTGGTTGGTTCTATTGCTAATTTTGTTCCTATCGCTCAACCTGTTGGGTCTTCTTCCTCTGTAGGTGATAATTATGTTAATCTTCTTCAACTCCGTTATGCCATGTTTACAAATGACATGTTTACCACTGCGTTACCATTTCTTCAGAGAGGTTTACAGACATCATTAGATTTAGATGTTAATGGAGTTTCTTTAACTTCAACTTTTCAGGGTATTCAGGATACTCTTACTTTTAGTGGCAGTCTTGGTACATCTACTGTTTCTTTAAGCGGTAATACTAATAA
>DNPJ01000007.1:3412-4994 GCA_003501485.1 Bacillota bacterium | reverse complement strand
ACTGAATCAATAAAATCCTAGATTATCAAATCCATCGCCCGCGATTTTTCAGGAAGTTTTTTAACAAAAGAACATCTTTTAAAGCCAGAGAATTGTTTTTCTCTGTTAGATGTGATATAAAAAAACGGTGGAAAGGACAAGTCATGGAAGAAAAAATTGTCTTAAATTGCAAAGAAATTAATTTCGAATTTCTTTTTTTAGGTTCTATAAATCCTAAAATAGATGAAGATTCTGGAACTATACTATCTGTGGAAATAAATAATAAAAATTATTGCTTTTTTAATGTTTCTTTTCCACAAAAAGAAGGAATTTACCTTTGGACCTTGAATAACGAAATTGAATATATTGGAAATTCAATAAATATTTACAAACAGTTTAATATCGGTTTTGGACATATATCTAAAAGAAATTGTGAAAATGATGGACAGTCAACAAATTGCAGAATAAATAACGCAGTATATTTAGAATTCTTAAATAATAATCGATTTCATATTTATTTCTGCGAGATAGAAAAAAGCAAAAAATGGAAAAAACTTTTACTTGATCAACATTCAACAAAATATAATAAGAAACGAGGTTAGCATGAAAAGAATTTTAGTATTTGTTTTATCAATTTTTATTACTTGTAATATTTTTGCAGAAGAATTATGGAATGGATTTACAGATGATATGACAATTGAACAAGTTTATGCCAAAGGAAATAAACTTTTTGGATGTAATGGAGAAAATTTAACAAAGGAATTTACTCCAGAGTATAAATGGTTAGACAATGGACCTTTTCATTATCGAGAAGACTCCGCTCATTTTCCTACGCCTGAATATGTTATTACATATAACTCGAGACAATCTCAATACAGACAACATGGTGATTGGAGAGGAAATATTCAATTTTATTTTTATAACAGAAAACTTTCTGGTGTCAAAGTTTCTTGGGATATTTATTATGAAACGGTATACAATTCAGCTGTAACTAATTATGGAAATAAATTTATAAAAGAAGATTATTCTATTGGAAATTTGTATTCCCCAACAATTGTAAGGGTATGTCATTGGATTCTAGAAAATAAAGAAGTTTTTCTTTCTGGAAGTGATGTTGGCGATATTTTTGTTTTTTCTAATAAAGCAACAGAGCTTTTTAATATTAACAAGAAGAAAGCTCAAGAAGAAGAACTTAGAAAAGAAGCAGAAGATAAACAATATCGAAGCCAACAACTAGTTTTTTAAAAGGTCAAATTTCGAGTTTTAGATGAATTTACAAAAAAGGCATTCTCTGTAAAATCTTGAATTACTACAAACAAAACAACGGAGAGATGCCATAACTGAAAACAGCCTAATCACATTATATCACATTGTTGACGACTTTATCCATAGGTTTCTTGAAACTTCTGCCCGGGAAAAGAACCTCTCGCTTTACTATGGCAGACGCAGTCCGAAACGAAGAATGTAAATTGCGGATGTAGTGTCACTGAACCTTATCCGTATATTCGACAGAACCGAGGATCTCAAGATTTTCCACAAAAACGCTAGGGAGCATTACATCTCATATTTTCCTGCTCTCACGAACTACGAGAATTTTTGAAGG
>DNPJ01000007.1:0-3405 GCA_003501485.1 Bacillota bacterium | reverse complement strand
GTCACAAACAAAGCAACCGGATTGAAAATGTCTGGTCTGTCATGAAGATGAACTACAACCTGATTTACCATCGCGCAAGAAGCGACAGGAATATCCAGGCACATCTTTTTATAGCATTTCTGACTTTTTGTTTCATCTTATTGAAGACGCACAGAAGTGGTTCTTGCCGTTTAGTTCATCTGTTGCAAAACTCGAATTTTGTGACCTATTAAATTTTAAATCTTTATATCATGTCTTTGTTTTTTTAACAAAAAATTTACAAAACTCTCAAGTTCTTTTTCATCACAATCAGGAATATTTGTTTTTACAATATTCTTTATTTCTTCTGCAGAATAACATCTTTCATTAACCAAATCAAAAACCATAGATTTTTTTTCTTCAAACAAAGCACTTCTAATTTTTTTAATAAGTTCAATGCTATCATATTTAGGATATTTTTCTAATACTACTTTTTCTATTTCTTTAGCACTATGACATTTCCCTGCTAATGAATAAATCATTGAAGCAACATCATTTCTTACTTTTTCTAACTTTTCCCATTCAAACTCTCTTTGAATAGTATTTTCACACTCTTTCAAAATTTCTTTACAAATTTTTATTTGTTCTTGTGTAATACCAGAAACACTTAAAACTGCATTACACATTTTTATACGCTCATATTCATCATCTGAGTAATTAGATGTATAATGCATTGGATAGTTTTTTATTCTTTCTATAAAATAGCAAACAGTTTCTTTTTTGTACTCTATAAATTTTTCTTTATATTCAACAAAGCAATATTTTAAATTAATAACAGTATCAAAATAGAATATATATTCAAGAAATTTTTTTACATTATCTCCTATAAGCAAAGAGTTGTTAAATACATACATTTTTGCATCCACAATATCAATAATCTTCTTTGTTGTTTCTCTCGCAAAACTTTCATTCACCTCCAAAGACAATGCTTTGTTAAAATTTTTTAATGCCTCATTAATTAATCCTGAAAAATATAATGTACAAGCTTTATTATAAAAATAAACAGGATTTTCTCCATTTAATTCTATTGCCCTATTATAATAAAAAACAGCATCATTGCAATTTTTCAAATTATTATAACAAAGTCCCATCAAATTATTAGCACCTGCATCAGAATCAAGTTGAGAATAATTCTTTTTTAATTCATTGATACATTCTTCATATCTCTTATTACCATAAAACCATCTAGCATCTTTCATGCTATTCCTATCTTTACTTATAAAATCTTCAACAAAAACATCCTTTGACTTTATATAAAAGATTTTTTGAGCATCATCTTTTTTATGGCATTGAAAAATACAATAGTTATTATTCTCAACAGAGAATTTATCAATAGAAATTTCTGCATATTCGTTTATTCCAACAGGAACATATCTCAATTCCATCAAATCTGTAAAAACCAAGCATGCCTCATTATAGTAGGTTTCTCCATATCTAAGTCCTGGAAGAAATGTATTTACACCAAGAGTAAGCCTTATAAAATTTGTTTTTTTGCTTAAACTTCTTGAATTTGTATTAGACGTTGCATAAATCAACGATTTTATGGAAGCACCTTCAAAATTTTTACATATCTTAATAAAAAGATTAATGATTTCTGTATTCTTTAATTTCAATAAATTTTTAAACTCTTCATTGTCATTTTTACATTTTTTTACAAAATCAAATAACTCATCATCTGTCATACCATAAAAGTGTTTATCGTTCATTTATATTTTCCTTAATATTTTATTTCAAAAAAATCAGAACAAAGGCATTGTCGCATTGAAATTTTATTATGAGAATTATCCCAACAAATTTTTTATCTTCCCCATCAACATTTCTTTTCTTTTTTCATAAAATACTTCAAAATCTTCAATTTCCATTGATTCCTCGGGTATTATTCCATGTAATTTAAATTCATCTTGTTCATTTGGAAGCAAACTGTTATACCAATCACGCAGCAACATTCCTGTTTTTTTACCATTACTTCCAGCATCTAGCAATTCTATATTTGGAAGCCTATTACATAATTTTCTGTATTCAGCCAACTTTCCCATTTCCATTCCAAAAGGAACAGAATTAAAACTATTCAATGGATGTATATGATCCTGTTCATATGCAGTTTCTGGTCTTATCCAATCTTTACCTAAATAATATAAAACTTCACCTGCTAATTTACTTCCCTTTTCACACATTAATATATCTTCAATACGAGCATCTGTTACTCTTAATTCAGGAACTTGTTCAAGTAAATCAATTGATAATTCCAAATCGAAATTATTTATATAACTTCTCATTTGTTGAAGTTTACCTGTGGTTCCTGATTTAAAATATGAAAACAAAATTGCTCGTACAAGATAGAAACTTATACCTGTAATACAGTTTCTGTAATCTGGGTTATTATAAATAACATATATTATTGGCAAAAGCACATTCCAACTACTTGAAAATCTATTTATATCAATTTTTAAATATTCCAAAACTTCTTCTAAATTTTGAAGTGCTTTCACAAAATCATTCCAATGATTCTTTAATCCATCCGAAGTTTTCTTATTAATATTAGATTTTGCAACATCACCATATAACATGAGTGCTGTACGGATGATAAAATCTTCATGAAAATCCTTATAGGTTCCAGTCAAAATTCGGTGAAAATAATCTTTTGCATTTGGCCAGTACACACCTAAAATAGACATAGTAATTTCTGATTTTTTTAAAGGTCTTCCACCACTATTGAAGCGAACAAACATTTCAAGTGCATCATCTTGGTTCATATTAAAAATTTCTGTAAATCGTATAAGAGGTTCATCATATATTTTACTGCAAAGTGTTTTCAAAATATTCCTAGCATATTCTTTACTTTCCGATGGTACATTTTTTACAGTCTCTTCTATTTTTGTTTCACGAGTATCTTTATTTTCAAAATCATAATTCATTATTTTCTTAATATCAAATTGAGTAGGACTAAGACGTGCAACTTTCTCAGTCCAACGAATATCATATTTTTTAGTATTAAAATCTTCATCAGAAAGCTGAGCAATATTTTCATTCAATTCTATTACAAGCATCGACAAACGTTCATCTGGATTTGAACGTTTAGAATGCCATTGTCTTATTCTTGCTGTATAAAATAAAGAAAGTAAAAGAGACGTTAATCTCTGTTGTCCATCAAGAATCGCAGTATCACTTTTCGAAAAATTTATTGGGCTTGTCCGATAATTAATATTATCAACCTGTTTCTTACTATCAAATGAAACATCTCCAAGAAAATTACAAAATAATGTATCACTTGAAACATTTGATTCATCAATATGCCAAAAAAGAAATGTTGATATTGGATAGCCTAACAAAATAGAATCCCATAACTTTTCGATTCTTGCCATTTCCCAAACATATTGACGCTGAAAT
>DNPJ01000078.1:7791-7936 GCA_003501485.1 Bacillota bacterium | reverse complement strand
TTGTCCTCCAAATTTAACGACCGTTATTTTCGTAAATAAATCTTTAATTTGGAATTAGTCTCATTTGTGAGTTTATATAATTGAATTTCTTGAACATTTGCTTAATTTTTATATAATAAAGAAGATCAGTAATGAGTTAGGACTT
>DNPJ01000078.1:0-7703 GCA_003501485.1 Bacillota bacterium | reverse complement strand
GAGGACGGCTCATTTTTATTTTTATGCACGATTTCAAGACAGTAAATCAACAAATAAATATACTTAAAAGAAGAGGTATGCTTTTCAAAGATCTAGTTAAAGCGAAAGATACTCTTAAACAAATAAATTATTACAATTTGATAAACGGAAACAAAAAGTTCTTTTGTGATGCGAATTCACCAATTGAAAATTATGTAAAAAATATATACTTTGAAGAAATTGTATTTATATATAGTATTGAATTTAAACTAAAAGAACTGGTTTTTAAAAATATACTTTTAATTGAAGAAAGACTAAAACGACATCTTGCATATGAATTTGCAAAAGAATATGGAAGTTACTCTTGGGATGATATAAATAGCTATTCTCATTTTTCAAAAAGAAATGAGGATTACTCCACATTATTTATAAGAAAATTAAAGGACAAACTTAAAATAAAAAACAATGACACAAGGGATAAATTAGTTGAACATTTTTATAATCAAGATGAAAAAATACCAATTTGGGCGTTTGTAAATCTATTTGATTTTGGACTAGCTAAATATTTTTATATTAACTTAAATGAAAAGATGAAAACAAAAATAGCCAAGTATTTTTCATTATCTCCTAAACAACTCAAATCTTTTTTCGAAACGCTTAATATGTTTAGAAATGTGTGTGCGCATAATAACAAATTATTCTTTTATAAAATTTATGATAAAAACAAGAAAATTGCTGATATGCCAATTCATCGTTTGCTGAACATAGAAAAAAGGCAAAATCAATATGCAATTGGAAAAAACGATTTATTTGCGGTTGTTATAATTTTCAAATATATGTTAAGAAAAGAAGAATTCTTATTATTTTATACTGAAATCGTTAAGCTATTTGATAGCATAAAAACCGAATGCAAAATAATTGAATACAATAAAGTGTGCAATTCTCTAGGATTTCCGGTTGCAAATAATAGCCAATGCGATTGGCAAAATATAATTAACTATTAGGTTAAAAAATTATTAAATGTAATTTAGATATTCCTCTATTTGCCTATCAATCATTTCAGTGGATATTAATGAAAGATTAGATGTAATACCTTCACATTTTGAATAGTTAGGATCTTTTGATTGAATTATACTCACTAAAGAATTAAAAGCTTTTGTATTATCATCAATAATTTTACATCTTAATTTCTTTTCATAATCTTTAAATATGCCCATTACCATCAAAGCAACAGAATAGATAAATAATTTTTTTGCTTTTTCAACATTCAAATTGTTTATATCGAAATAGTAATCAAAAATATTATAACTACAATTCTTTGTATATTTATGCTTTGCAAAATCATCTTTATCTTTAAATACTTTTCTCGCAAGAGCGTTGCTACATATTTCATCTAATATAATGTCTCTACTTTTCTTTAATATTTCACTTTCGGAATTGTAATGATATATTCTCTTTCCTTGCAAAGCATCTATATAGGATAAATAGAAAGTGTTAAGTCTCTTTTCATTATTATCAAATGCTTCAAATTGTTCATCATCGTTAATAGTGTTTTCAGATTTTGGAGTGTTAACTAATCTTTTGCTATAGTAACCTAGAACATGATTAACTAGATTTTTTTCGCTTGAGTATTGACTACATAAAATTTCATCTACGAATGCTTTTTGATCAGGGTTTTCTTTAAGCCTCAACACAAGTTTTTTATTATCGTTTAAAGTAAACCAAAATAACGCTAAAGGATGGCCGCTAGTGACATCCGATTGCAATTTAAAGGCAAATAAATGTTCTCTTTCTTGAACTATAAAATTATAACCAGATAATTTGAGATTATCAGTAAATAAAGCAATATATTCTTTATCTTTATATGCTAATTTATCAGTAAATTTACTATCATTTTTTTCGCTCACTTTTCTTACATTATTAGTGTTATTTTTATTTGATATAGTTTGTTCTATTTCTTTCTTTTCAACATATGGAACAAACGAAATATTTTCTTTGCTTGCATGATTTTCTTCGTGTTCTTTTTCTTGGTTTATTCTATGGTCATATTTATTAACAGCTTTTTCTATTGCTTTCTTTAAAAATTCTTTTTCAATAATCGGATTTAGAAAATAATCAATTGACCAAATTCTATAAAAACTCCAACCTTGTTTTTCAAGCACTTCTTGTCTAAGCCTATCTCTATCCCTTGTGTTTTTCGCAGAATGATATGTTTTCCCATCGCATTCAATTGCCAAAACATAATCGTTATATTTTGGGTGTTTAACAGCAACATCAATTTTATAATCAGAATGGCCAACTTTTATATCTGCTTGATATCCTAAACTTTCAACAAATTTTGCGATATCCATTTCAAGTGAATTGTTAAAATCATCCAAATGAGCTACAAGTTTATCACAATGTATGTTCTTTACACCTTTTTCAGCGATAAACAAATAATCTTTCAATAATGTGGCTCCTTTTGAAGAAGTCCTACTTAAATCGATATCGCTATATTTAATTGAAGATACAACATGAACACTATATTTAGCACGCGTAATAGCGACATTAAGTCTTCTTTCTCCACCTTCTTTATTAAGAGGTCCAAAATTCATCCTAAAGAAACCAGATGAATCTTTTCCATAACCAATAGAGAATATAATTATGTCTCTTTCATCACCTTGAACTGTTTCAAGATTTTTGATGAAAAATGGCTCGTTTGTGTTTTCAAGAAGCATTTTATCAAAGATAGGATTTTTTCTTCTTCTATCATCGATAACGTCTTCTAAAAGTGATTGTTGAGAAATGCTAAAACAAACAACTCCAATTGACATTTTTGGATATTTTAAAAGCGATTCATAAACTAAATCTGCGACAGCATTAGCTTCTTGAAGATTAACTCTGTTAACAAAAACACCGTTTGCAACATAATGGAATTTAATACCAAAGTTATCATTATCGATATGAGAAGATGGGAAAGTAACTAATTTGTCATTATAAAAATTGTGGTTTGAAAAAGCGATAAGCGATTCGCTTTTGCTTCGATAATGCCAATTGAGCATTTTTTGTGGAAATACTGCGGTTGCTAAATCGAGTATTGATTCAAAATCTTTTGCGTTTTCTTCATATTCATCATATTTATCTTCTTCATCAAATGATGTTCCAGACATAAAGAAATTTGATGGAGGCATTTGTTTAGAGTCACCGACGATAATCGCGGATTTAGCTCTAGATATCGATCCAATTGCGTCCCATGGAAATATTTGCGATGCTTCATCAAAAATGACGACATCGAATAAATTAGTTTTATATTTTAAATATGTCGCAACGCTTACAGGTGACATAAGAACACATGGTTTAATAGAGAATAAAAGATCAGGAATTTGTTCAAATACTTTTCTTATAGGCATGATTGCTTTTTTCTTATTTGCTTCGTGAGTCAAAATATGTATTTGTTTTCTCATTCGGGGATCTGAAGAAAAATCCCCATAAATGAAACCTGAATTTCTCGTTGCTACTTCTTTTATATCATTTATGTTTTTCTTTATTGAATTGGAAATATATTTTTTATTAACATCTAACATTTTCTTATCTGATTCAACAAATTTATAAACATTATTATTCTGAGTTAATTTTGACATCATTTTATAAGTATTATTCGAATAATAAACATAATTAAGCCATTCTTTGTAAAACAGTGATGCATATGTTTTTGAAAAATCTTTTCTATTTACATTATTTTTTAATGCACATTGAACAAATTCATCAATTTTTATTTTCTTAATTGGTTCATATACTTGATAAAAACTAATCCATTCAGAAAGCTTATCAATGTTATTAAAATATTGTTCTAATTCATCATTAAAATTAAATATATTTTTATTTGAAATATTGAATGATTTATTTACGAAATAATTATTAATATTGTTTAATTTCTTAATATTCTTTTCATCGATTAGGTCATATAAATCTTTAGATGCATTTATAAATGTTTTGATTTCTATGTCATTATCAATATCTAAATTAAAAGAGAAATGATTTTTGTCGAATGTCTTCAATTTATTGAAAGTTGCAAGTAATGAACTAGATGATGAAAGATCGTATTTATATTTTGTTAAGTTACTTATATTTGCTTTTAAATTGTTTAGTTCTAAATTATATTCCGCGACTAAAGAAGCATTTTTAAGCCATATTTTTAAATTGAAATAATTAATATGTTTAATATTTGGATTTATATATTTAGAAAAGTATTTTTTATCTTTCTTGTATGAATCAGTGAAAGTAAGAAAAACATTTTTGTAATTTGAAAGAAATTTATCACAATTTTCTTTGTAATTAGAACTAAAGAAATTAGGGTCAAAAATATCTTTAATTTTGTTTTCGTGTTTTTCTAATTTCTTTAATATAAAGGACATTTCCTCAAAGCAGGAAATTAGTTCTTTTCTTCTTTCAAAACTCAAAATATTTATATCGCTATATGGGATATCTTTAATTGTGGCAATTTGTTCAATATCGTCTTTTATATCATTTACACAACTGAGATTCTTTTTTGTGAATTTATTATATGTGTCCAAAGACTTTGACAAACTATTAATAGTTTTAAAATAATAGGAAAAATCGTTAATAATTTTATTTATATTTTCATAGTCATATTTCTGTGCATCAAAACCATACCAAATATATTCATTTACAGATAAATTACCATCGAACAATGATAGATTTTCGAGTGCTTTTTGACAATTCTCTAGGTATTTAAGGTCTTTCTTACTAATATCTTTGATATTATATTCATCAAGATTATAGTTTTTGAATGAATAATATCTTTCAACTAAATCAACTAAATTGATATTAAGTTGTTTAACATATTGATTTGATAAATTCGCATAATTATCTAATGCTTGTTTTTCATTCTTTAAATAGCTTAACTGTGCATCCTTAAATGATGGACTATAATCTGTATTTAAGAAAACTCGATATAGTTCTTGAACAAATTCTTTTTTGTTTGATTTATCACTATGAATTTGAAGACAAAAATCATTTAATCCAACTTTACTTAAATTATTATAAACAACATCTAAAGCAGCCTTCTTTTCCGAAACAAAAAGAACGCGTTTTTTATCAGTTATCAACTCGGCAATTATATTGGTAATTGTTTGAGATTTACCAGTTCCTGGAGGGCCTTGAATTACGAAACTTTTCCCATTTTTAGCCTCTAGAATCGCTTCAATTTGACTAGAATCAGCATCTACAACATTATGTAGTTCAATGTCTTTGCCTTCTTTAAAATATTCATCATAGTTTGTTTTAAGCTTGTTATTAACAAAAGGTATTCCATTATAAATGGTTTCGACAAGAGGGGTTGAAGTCATTTGATATTCATTTGCTTTTAAATCTTTATACATTGTGATCTTAGCAAATGAGAACAAACCTAAATATGTTTTGTCCTCAATGGACCAATTTTTTTTCTCAAATATTTCTTTTAGTGAGTCATAGTAACTAATTAAACCTTTTGAACTATCAAAATCAGGCACTTTAATTCCATAATCATATTCGAGTTTAAATTTTAATGCTGGATTGAATATTATTTCATCTTCAATTGGTATTAAAGTAAATAATTGTGATTTGGAATCATATTTAATATCTACTGGTACAAGAATTAATGGCGATTTGAGTTCGGTCTTTTTATAGTTTTCATCCGACCATTTCAATAAACCGAAAACAATATATAAAATATTGATGCCTTTTTCATTTTTAGCAATATCATTATTTTTCTTTAAATTTTTATATATCTTTTCTGATTTTTCGCCATTCTTATGACACTCAATCAAATGTGAAAGTTTTGGATATGAATAATTCACATTATCATCTTCAGAATTTTTAAGATAGATTAACGTTTGCTTATTAATAAATGAAAATAGTTTTTCACTTGATGGATCAATGATTTCAATAGAACGAAACTTAGAATCTGAAAAATTAATTAATTTATTTCTTAAAGTTAAATCAAGCAGATTGCTACCTAGATTTTCAAATAGTTTTGACATTGCTTTATTATACCATATATATAAAAAACAAAGATTTATTTTTAATATGTCTTTATAAGAATACTTTTTTGAAAATACATTAAGTTTTTATTCATTTTTTCGAAACTTATACTGAAATTTATATTTATACGTAACTTCTATTTTTTATTTCGCTAGAATGAAAAATGTAATTTTAAATTTATTCTTTCGTTTATGCACGCACGTACTCGTGAGCGTCCCTATATATTGACAGTAGAGAAAAAACCACATATAATAGGGTCGTTAAATTTGGAGGACAAACATATAAGATTTGCTGCTCACATAATTAATCGTATTGATAATTATTAGTAGCGTTAATTTAATAGTTTGTCCAATACTCATAAAGGGGATAAATATGACTAAACTTAGAAAAGGATTAAGTGCTTTATTATTGAGCGCTTTTATGACTCTTGGTGTTGGTATAGGTATTGGTACGAAGAGTGTTGTTGAGGGAAGGGCTACCAATAATGTAGCGTTAACATTTCCTGACGAAAACAAAGCCAGTAACAAACAAACTAGTTACAGTAACTCATGGAATGCGAAAATAGGATCAAATACATGGGAAATTAAGAACTTTAATAACAATACTTGGAATAATAGTTGGACATATATTAAATGTGGATCCAAAAAAACTGCAAGTGTAGGATCAATTACTAACACAACGGCTATCGAAAAAATTGACACTATTGTTGTTACAGTTGATAATGTAACAGTTGACAACGTAAATAATTTTTATATTACATGTGGAAAAACCTCTACTTCTATTAATGAAAACAAAATCGATTTAACAATAGCAAAAGGTGAAAATGTATTTTCTCTTAGCAATAATGAATACTCTTATTTTTCTATTTTTGTAGATTGTAAAAAAAGTAGTAATGGAACTGTTCAAATTAGTAAAGTTGAGTATAAATGCACTTTGCCTGTTGAACCAACAAAAATTGAATCAGTTGAATTTAGTGATCCTTCAAAAGTATTCTACTGTGGTGACACTATTAACAAATCCGACTTTGTTGTAAAAGATGATGTTGGGGACGTTGTAGAAAATTTTGATATTGACGTAACTGAAGTTCCATCAAATCCAGGTTCGTTTAACATTACTTTTACAAGTGAAGGATTAGAAAGTAAAACAGTTTCCTTCACCGCTAATACAACAGCAAAAAGCGTTACTATTACACCTGAAGTTTTAAATATTACACAAGGATACGTCGGGCACACAGAACAACTAACTGCATTAGTTGCATATAACAATAACGAAAGCACTGATAACAATGTAACATGGCTATCATCAGATGCAACTGCTTCTATTGATAACACTGGCTTGCTCATATTAAATAGTGAAAGCGGAACAGCAACAATAACTGCAACTGCGAAAATTAAAGGCACAAATAATTCAATTATTTCCAATTCAATAACTGTTACATGGTCAAATTTAAAAGATCAATCTTTCAAGAAAATGACAAGCGATACTGTTTTGAAAACAGGTTATAAAGTAATAATTACAAACTCTAATGCTTCGGCAGTAATGGGTTATTATGAAGATGGCAAGAATAATATTGGCGAAATTACTAATGGTTTCACATTAAAAAATGATTCTATAACAGTTAAAAGCGACACAAAATGCATTTATACATTGGTTGGCGATTCAACTACAGGTTTTTCATTTAAAGATGAAAATAATCTATATAT
>DNPJ01000006.1:5075-7951 GCA_003501485.1 Bacillota bacterium | reverse complement strand
TGTTTTTAGACAAAGGGTTTGTTATTGTCCGCAAGTTCTTGATTTCAACTCTGTATAGAGATATTCAAAAATTTCACATTGAAGATATGAAAGATTATAAATCTCGCCTCCAAGAAGAAATGCAAGTTGAACATCGCGAGTCAGTTTCATATGAAGTTGTTAAAGAAAGCGGACCAGCACATAATCGTCATTTCGTTGTTAGAGTGTTATTTGACAACATTCCTATCGGAAAAGGCGAAGGTAGCACAAAAAAAGAAGCGGAGCAAAACGCCGCAAAAGATGCACTAGATAAAAGAGTTACAAAATAAATATGGGATTATTTAAGTTTTTAAAAGAAAAGTTTTCAAAAAAACCAAAAGAAAACACCGACAAGTATGTTAAAGGCATGGAAAAATCTCGTGCTAATTTTGCTTCTAAATTAGATTCACTTTCGAAAAAATACAAAAGTGTTAATCAAGAGTATTTTGAGAATTTAGAAGAAATTCTAATCGAAGCTGATGTCGGTGTTAATTTATCAATCAGAATCATTGAAGAAGTTATCGAAGAAAGCAAAGAAAATAATATTGTTGACCCAAAATCAATCAATGAATTAGTTGTCGATAAAATGTTTTTAGGATACGCCACAAAAGGTGGCAATATTCATAACGAAATAGAATTTGTAAAAGACGGACCCACTGTTTTATTAGTAGCGGGTGTTAATGGAGTTGGCAAAACAACAACCATTGCTAAACTTGCATATCGATACATTAAACAAGGCAAAAAAGTTATGCTTTGTGCCGCTGATACATTTCGTGCTGGGGCAGTAGAACAATTAACAGTATGGGCTAATAGACTTAATTGTCCTATCGTTTATGGAAAGCCTAATAGCGATCCTGCAAGTGTTGCTTTTGATGGAGTAAGAAAAGCAAAAGAACAAAACATTGATTTATTAATTGTCGACACTGCTGGAAGATTGCAAAATAAACAAAATTTAATGCTCGAACTCTCCAAAATATCCCGAGTTTTAAGCAAAGAAATTCCTGGCGCACCTCATGAAGCGTTTCTAGTTATTGATGCAACAACCGGGCAAAATGGTCTTTCGCAAGCTAAAGAATTTTTAGATTGCATTAAATTAACTGGAATTGTCATTACAAAAATGGATGGAACTTCTAAGGGCGGAATAATACTCGCTATTAGAGATACATTAGGTATATCTGTTAGATTTATCGGTTTAGGCGAAAAGATGGAAGATTTAGAGGAATTTGATTTAGACAAATATCTATATGGTTTATGTTTAGGTGAAAAAGATGAATAATTTTGAAGAAACTGTTTACATAAATGAACTTTTAGATTTATATGGAAATCTTTTGACTGATAAACAGTTAGAAATAATGCTCGATTACTATGATGAGAATTTGTCTTTATCAGAAATAAGTGAGAACAGAAATATAACTAGAACTGCTGTTAGTGACTTCTTAAAAAAATCACGAAATAAATTAGAAGAATATGAAAGTAAACTTCATCTATACGAAATTTTGAAAAAATTAGAAAAAGATGAAAATAAAAAAGAATTAGTAAAGCAAATAAGAGAGGATATAAAAAATGGCATTTGAATCATTAACTGAAAAATTTCAAAAAATATTCAAGAAAATCCGTGGTCAATCTCGTTTAACCGAAGCAAATATGGATGACATGCTAAAAGAAGTGCGTGTCGCTCTTTTGGAAGCTGATGTTAATTTTAAAGTCGTAAAAGAATTTACCAATAAAGTGAAAGAAAAAGCAATCGGTGAGGAAGTATATTTAAAACTTAATCCTTCCCAAATGGTTGTTAAAATTGTTCATGATGAGCTAGAAAATTTACTTGGAAGCGATCAAAGCGAATTGGTTTATCAAAAAAACAAACCCACTATCATTATGATGGTTGGTTTACAAGGTAGTGGTAAAACTACATCAACTGGTAAGTTAGCCTATTTAATGAAGAAAAAACTTGGTAAGAAAGTTCTTCTTGCAGCAGGTGACGTTTATCGACCAGCCGCTATTGATCAATTAAAGCAAATTGGCGAACAAATAGGCGTTGAAGTATTTTCACTAGGCAATAATGTTTCACCTATTGAAATTGCAAAAAAGGCAAAAGAAAAAGCATTTAATGAACATTATGATGTTCTTATTATAGATACAGCCGGACGTCTTTCTATTGATGAAGTGCTCATGAAAGAACTACAAGATATAAATAGTGAAGTAAATCCTGATGAAATATTGCTTCTTGTCGATGCTATGAGTGGTCAAGATGCAATCAATGTCACAAAAGCGTTTAATGAAAAATTGCCATTAACAGGAATTATTATGTCTAAACTTGATGGCGATGCTCGTGGTGGTAGTGCTCTCTCAATTAGATATTTAACTGGAATACCTATTAAATTTGCGGGCGTTGGCGAAAAATTGAGTGATTTAGATGTTTTTCATCCAGACAGAATGGCGGATCGCATTCTCGGAATGGGCGATGTCATGGGTCTTGTTGAAAAAGTGCAAGAAGAAATCGATGAAAAAGAAGCTCGCAAGGATGCAGAGAAGTTGCTATCAGGCGATTTTACGCTTGATGATATGGTTGCTCAAATGAAAAAAGTAAATAAACTTGGTTCACTTGGTGGGATTATGAAAATGATTCCTGGAATGCCTTCTTTAACTGATGAACAAAAAGCATTAGCCGAAAGAGAAATGAAAAATCTTGAAACAATTGTTAATTCGATGACACCTTACGAAAGAGCGCATCCAGAAATATTGAAGAACTCTAGGAAAGTAAGGATCGCTCGTGGCTCTGGAAAAACTAACGCAGATATTAATCGTGTCTTAAAAAAATATGAGCAAACAAAAGAAATGATGAAAATGATGAAACAATA
>DNPJ01000006.1:0-4929 GCA_003501485.1 Bacillota bacterium | reverse complement strand
TCATTCATCCATTTTGGATTATCTATTCCATTTTCAATTTCTTTTAATAATTTTAATTCCTCTTTACTAAAAATATGTTTAGAAAATAAATCTGGACGATATTTTTTAGTTAGTATTAAAGATTGTTTTAAACGGAATTTTTCAATAGCTTTATGATTTCCGGTGTATAAAATATCAGGAATCTTTTTTCCATCATATTCCTTTGGTTCAGTATATTGAGGATATTCTAATAGGTTATTATTAAATGATTCTTCATCTAATGAAGCATCTGTAATCGCTCCATTGAGAAGTCTTGTTATTGAATCAACAATTGCCATTGCAGCTATTTCTCCACCTGTTAACACATAATCACCAATTGATATACTCTCATCAATGTAATCATTAATTCTTTCATCAACGCCTTCATAATGGCCACATATTAGAAGAATTTCTTTTTCTTTTGATAGACTTATCGCTTTATTCTGCGAATATGTTTGCCCTCTTGGTGAAAGAAGAATTTTCTTAGTGATGTCTGATGAATTTGCTTTTAACGCGTCAACAATTGGCTGACATTTCATTATTAGCCCAGCGCCACCTCCGACAGGAGGAGTATCGACGCGACCATATTTGTCGAGTGTATAATCGCGTATATTTACAATTTTAATTTCAACAATTTCTTTTCCAATTGCACGTTTAATAATCGAATTTTCCTTAAAACCCGTAAACATGTCTGGAAATAAAGTCAAAATTATAAATTTCATAATAATCCTTCAATATAATTTATTGTAATGGTGTTGTTTTCTAAATTAACATCATTAATAAATGCTTTAACAAATGGAATTAAAACATCTTTTTTATCAGTTTTAATTCTTAATGTAATATAAGATGTATATTCTTCAATTTTTTTAACTTCTCCGATATATTTTCCGTTATCGAAATATACTTTTTTATTGAGTAAATCATCGTAAAAATATTCACCTTTTTTAAGAATTTTTCTATCTTTTAAAACATTGATATCACATTTGAGAAGTTTTTCGGCTTCTTCTATAGTATCAACACCTTCAAATATAACGTTATCAAAGTTGCCGTTTATGCGGTGGGCTTTTATTATTAATTCTCTAACAACTTCATTTTTATCATTGAGAATAAAAACGTGGTTCCCCTTTTTATAACGGGAGCCACGAAAATGTGTTGTTGGATAAATTTTAACTTCGCCTTTTAAACCACAGGTTTTGCTTATACGGCCTATTGTTAAATATTCCATCATTATTTTTCTTCGTCGAATGATTCAAATTTCAAATGAATATGAATGTTTTCGCTTTTTCCAGCAACGGAGACAACTTCTCTTAATGCTGTTGCAACTGAACCTTTTTTTCCAATTAATCTAGCTGTGTCTTCGTTTTCGGCAACAATTAATAAAGTGATATCTTTATCACTGTTTCCTGGAATTTCACGAACCATTAAGGCTTCTGGTTTAATTAGAAAAGGATCAACGATAGTATGGATAATTTTTTCGTAATCCATTATTTATTTTCCTTTTTTGCTTTAGCAAATTTTTCCATGATTCCTTTGCGATTAAATAATGTGCGAATTGAATCTGATGGAATGGCACCACGCATGAGCCATTTGATTGCTAATTCTTCATCGATAAGAGCGTTTTCTTCTCCTTTAGCTGGATCAAAATAACCAATTTGTTCAATGCAGCGTGCATCGCGTGCGCTTCTTGAGTCTGCAACGATTACACGATAAATTGATTCTTTGTGACGGCCAATTCTTGTTAATCTAATTTTAACTGACATAATTTTCTCCTTTTATTGTATAAATCATAGCACGAATAATTGTTGTGTCAAGTAAAAATACTTAACACCATTTTATTTGCAAAACCTTACTATTAACTGAAAAGCAAATGTATTCATTCGATATATGCGTATTTATTTTAAAAATTATGATTTAATTCTACAAAACATGGAATTTTAAATATGCACATATGTGACAAGCGTGACTTTTTAATGGTCATTTTATTTTCATAGAATAAAGTAACTAAGTTTATTCAATTAACCTTTTGGTTTATCTTTTATTAAATGCGTTTACTAATTAACGAATATGGTGTATATTATATTTGTAATCTAAGAAAATGACGTCAAAATTAATGATTACAAAAGGAGCGAAAATATGGGATACACAAAATTCGGAAAAATAGTTAGAAAAGAAATGATTGATCATGATGAAAACTTATTATCAATTGCTCAATTATTTGGCGTAACTACGTCTTTTGTTTCTGCTGTTTTAACAGGCGGCAAAAGTGTACCAGATAATTGGGTGGACGAATTATCGAAACATTATGATCTAACTGGTTCAAAGTATAATGAACTATATGATGCATATTGTGAAGATAAGAAGAATATCAGAATTGATATAGAGAATGTTCCGTTAACTCAAAAGAAATTGGCGATACAATTTCAAAGAAAGCTTCCTGATTTAGATGAAGATGAGATTCAATCTATCTTCGATATTTTAAAGGAGGGTAAGTAGTGGATTATGAATCAAGATTATCTTTGAACAGAATACAGGTAAGAGAAATATCTAAATTTGCTAGAAGATTGTTAAAAATTAAGACTGTTAACTTTCCAGTTTTGAAAGCACTTGAAAAGTTGATAGATAAATTTCCTAAAAATCTTTATTATCGTATTTTGCCCGATGATGATTTTGAGACAAATGTAATGGCAGAATTAGTTCCAGATGGCAGCGATGTTTACTGTATTAAAATACGTGAAACAGTATATGAAAAAGCAGTATACGGTGATAGAGCTAATCTAGGATTTATTTGCCATGAAATGTGCCATTTTATCTTGATTTATATATTTGATGCTGGTCCAGTGCTATATGCAAATGAAAGTGGACTAGTGTACACCAGAAAATTTAAAGATAAAGAATTGCCGCGATATAAAAGCATGGAATGGCAAGCTATGGCTCTTTGTGGGGAGATAATGATTCCTTACGAAAAATGTAAGAATTATACATTTAAACAAATTGTAAGTAGAACAAATAGTTCTGATGAACAAACTAAATATTTCTTAAGATGGGTAGTTAAACTAGAATAACTAATAATCATCTTAATTGAAATAAAAAAGACCCAAACCATTGCAGTGGTTTGAGTCATCTTGACAGCATGCTATGATGCCACCTTAAGCAAGTACTTTATAGCATAACTGTCTTAAAAAATCTAGTCTTTTAGGTGTTTTTATCGGCAAAAAGACTAAAAAAATTAAGAACAGGAGGTGCTAAAATGCACGTAAAAGTATTTTATTATTTTAAAAATGTTTTCTGCATTTGTTTGCCAACTCCTTCATTTAATGGAGGAAGTATATGGCAAGATATAATGTAAGATATGCTTTCAAAGACATTTTTGGTGTCTATTTACTTGAATCACTTTCTTTTGAAGGCGATTATGATATGCCTGTAATTGGCTGCTTTAATGATATAAGTAAAATAGATTATTTATCATTGTATTCAGATTTGCAGGATTATCAAAAAACTAATAATACATGTGTTTGTTTTTTTCAGTATGATCACGTATTTGATGGAATTCATGGACTTTATAATTCAATCATCTACCAAGATGAAAAAAGATTAGCATTGTTCCGTGAAAGATTCAAAAATGTTAAATATATAGTTGGACCTGATTATTCACTTTATGGTGATTTTCCAGTCCCATTACAAATGTTTAATATTTATAAATCAAGATTATGTATTGCTTGGTTAAAAGCAAACACAAATGCAATTATTATTCCAAATATTAGATGGACTTTTGATTTTAGTTATGAGTTTGCTTTTGATGGAATAATGAAAGGCTCAAATATTGCAATCAGTATCTTAGGACAAATTAAAGACAAAGAAAATAAGAAAATGTTCTTAGATGGACTTAAAGAAGCTGTTGATAGAATAGAGCCTAAAATAATATTAGTTTATGGTTTTGTTACTGAATCTAATTTTGATGAAGTCTTTGGATATGTTAAATCTAAAGGCATCAAAATTATTATTCCTCATTCTAAGATTGATATGTATAAGAAGGAGGATGCAATATATGGGACAAGGTAGTAAATATAGTAATGGTTTAAAAGGTTATGGACTTGGAACAAAAGGTGGGCAAATTAACCTTCAAAATGAAAAAAATGACATCATAAATAATGACCCATTACTTGCCAAATTACTAAAAAGTGGTGCAAAGATTAATCCGAAAGATGTTGTTTTTACTGCTAAAGATAAAAATGGGCAAGTGGTATGGCTTGAAAATGGAGATGCAACAAAAGGATTAGAGCACATTAAAAAGCATGCTAATGACTTTGTGGCTAAACACAACATTAAAGAAGAACACTTAGTTTGCCACCTAAAAAATGTTATAAATGAAGGTATTGTTGTGCATTCTCAAGAGAAGTTTCTAAGTAATGGTAAAAAGGGACTTGAAAAAATATATTTATATAAAGGAAAATATTATACACTTGGGGCCATAGGAACAAATGGTTATATTGTTTCAATGTATCCAATAGACGGAGGCAAGTAAAAATGAAAATAATAAAGTTAGAATTAGATTTTTTAAACGGACCAATTGTTAAAGATGTATTTAGTACTAGTAAAAATAAATTGGTTACAGGAATTGATATTGTTGACAATGATTTTGAACTGAATGCTTTGAATGAAAAAGCCTCTGCATTATACAGTTCATTTTATGAATTTGATGAGGATGAGGCATGTAGATTTAATAGTACAATTGCAAAAGCACATCTTAATGAATTAAAAGAGTTAATTACTAAAATTAAGGTTAGACTCAATTTTTTAAATGATGGATCGTTTGAATTGAATGATATGATATCTGAACAACTTCGTGAATTGGATTAATAAATAATCTAAATATTGTAAATTGAGAAACCAAATATTTCTTAAGATGGGTAG